>NZ_JANOJV010000272.1:0-7893 GCF_031418915.1 Chamaesiphon sp. VAR_48_metabat_135_sub
GAAGGGCCAGGTAAGAGGGTAATTCCCGAAGCCGATAACGCTTCCCACAAAGCTAAGAATGTAAAAATCGCGATCGCTGGTGGTAGGACATTTTTCTTGAGCGTTTTGGCAGATATTTCCATATTGCCGATCCGAAATCCCGATGATTTACGTATGCCAGTTGTCATAATGATGCTCCGAAATTAATTGAGAACTGAGAATTGAGAATTGCGGCTCTCGCTCGTCGGGTTTCCCGACGGTTTAGAGAGATAAGACAGAGAATTGTGGCGCTAGAACTTGATAATTAATCTAAGCCTTCATAGTTTTGATTTTTAAGCTATCTAAATAAGCTTTCGGATTTTCGGGGTTGAACTCGGCACCGTCGAAGAATTTCTCGATGCCGCGAGATGTTGATGGGGGGATGTCTGCACTGGCAATTCCCAACTCTTGAGCAGCCTCTCGCCAAAACTTCTCGCCACTGACAGCATTAATCACTCCAACGGCTTCGCCCATGAAACCTTGCGGTAGAAATCCCCACCGAACGCTTTCAGTTAAGAACCATAAATCGTGACTCTTATAGGGATAAGAAACACTACCCCGCGAATCTTTCCAGTAACGAATCGCTAATTTCTCATCCTTAACTGTTTTGCGATCGGCACCAAGTATATACTCACCCGTGTACGGGCCAATTAATAGATCGCTGGGAACGTTAAAGTATTTACGCTGTCCTAAAATAGCAGCCATCTCTGCTCGATTTTTCGGATCGTCGCACCACATTTGGGCTTCGATAATCCCTTTGAGAATTGCTTTGGCGGCTTTGGGATTTTTTTCGACCCAATCTTTGCGCATTGCAAAGTACTCTTCTGGGTGTGCTGGCCAAATTTGGGCTGTTAAAACTGCTAAGAATCCATACTTGCGCTTATCTCGTAAAATCCGCGAGGGCCAAGGATCGCCGGTACTAAATCCATCCATCGAGCCAGTCCGCATACTTGCTACAGTTTGGGCTGCGGGTACGGCGATCAGATCGATATCTTTACTAGGATCGATGCCGCCTGCGCCGAGCCAATAGCGAATCCAAAAATCTTGATTGACGCGGGGGAAGGTATAGGCAGCTTTAAAGGGCTTACCATTAGCTTTCATTTCCCTAACGTATTCTGCCGCCTTCGATACATCTAGATCGAAACCCTTGCCAGCATGTTGGGAAGCGATCGCAATCCCATTACCTTGAGTGCTCAACTGCGCCATCGACAGCATCGGAATTTTGCGATTGCCCTTGGTAATAATCCCTTCCGAAATTAATTGCGGCATGGGCATCTGCCACTGTCCGCCATCGATCCCACCGTTAGAGGAGCCGATTTCAATATTATCTCGCGCCGAACCCCAAGAGGCTTGTTTCGACACATCCACATCAGTCATGCCGTGGCGAGCGAAAAATCCCTTTTCCCTAGCAATAATTAATGGTGCCGATTCAGCGATCGCAATGTAGCCCAGTTTAACGGATGTTGTCTCTGGAGTAGTTAACGAACTGAGAGTCAGTGCTTGTGCTTTGGGAGATAGTGAGTCTGGGGAGGGTGGGTTGATGCTGCAACCTTTGAGCAGGGTTGCGCCACCAGCCGCACCAGCCGCCAGCAAAAAGTGCCGACGCGAGAGATGTTGCATGGGTTTTTAAGTGAATATCTGAAAATTAAGGAGATTTTAGGATTGATAATTAAAATTTACAAAATCAATGATTTAGTTAAATACCATAGAAAAAATCATTACATAAACTCGATGTATTTGTCAATACATCCTGGCAAAATAAATCTGAATGATAGATCCGTTGAGATCGAACAGTCCTAGTCGTTGCTCCGCAAAGCATTGCCACTTCCATCTGCTAGGCTAATCTCCACGGAATAGTCCATAGACACGAATAATTGTTAATCTGGGGATCGATAGAATAGATCTATGTGTTTAGTCAATATGGATAGGTTCTAAAATAGGCAAATTAAATTTTAGGTGCTATTGTAATAGAAAGTATCTATTCAAGTAGGGATCTACTACTCCCAAAGCATTAAAAAAAGAGGGTAGAGAGTAGTAGTAGGTAGGACGCAAGCGTCTTCAGACTCCCCGACTCCCAACTCCCGACTCCAAACCTATTCCCATCCCCATCCCGCCACACAACTGTGAAACAAGCCACAATCCATCAGTTACATGTGTTAGAAGCGATTGCGCGGCACAATAGTTTCACCCGTGCTGCCGAAGAGTTGAACCTGACGCAACCGACAGTATCCCAGCAAATGAAGCAACTGACTAAAATTGTCGGCATTCCCCTAGTCGAGCAATTAGGCAAACGCTTTTATCTAACCGAAGCAGGCAAAGAAGTTCTTGCCGCCAGTCAAGAAATTTCGAGCCGCCTCGAATTACTCGAAAGCAGCCTGAATGAATTAAAAGGTTTAGAAAAAGGTCACTTGAGCCTAGCAACCACTACTACGGCTAAATACTTCGTACCGAGACTGCTGGGTACCTTCAAGCGACAGCATCCCGCGATCGAGTTGAGTCTCAATATTACCAATCAAGCGCAGGTACTCGATCGACTCGCCCACAATCAAGACGATCTGTATTTTACGGGCAGACCGCCCAAAGAACTCGATATCGAACTGCGACCCATTTTGCCCAATCCCCTCGTGGTGGTAGCTCCTAGCGATCATCCCCTCGCCCGCGAGCAAAAAGCGATTTCACTCCGACGACTAATTGAAGAGCCATTTATCATGCGCGAATCTGGTTCTGGGACTCGCGCCATTGTCGAACAGTTTTTTACAGACAATCGCCTAGAAATAAATACTGTGATGGAAATGAGCAGCAATGAAGCGATTAAGCAAGGCATTGCCGGTGGATTGGGACTTTCGGTATTGTCCTTGCACTGCTTGTCGCTAGCGGTTCCGGGCGGGCCTTTAACTTTTTTAAATGTTGAAGGTTTTCCGATTCAACAGCAGTGGTATGTGATTTATCCTTCTGGTAAACAGCTATCTCTTGCTGCTCAAACATTCCTAGATTTTTTACTCAATGAAGGTAAATCGATTGTCGAAAGTACGTTAGATGATTTGTCAAAATTAAGTGTTCTAAGCAATCCTATTTGAGTTCCTCGCAGTGGACATCCCCCCGATTTCTTGGAGAAGTCGGGAGTACTACATTGGTGCTGAGATGTCCTAACCGTCTTGGTAGTTGCTATAAAACCTAAAACCTAATTCAAAACAGCTTTGAGTGTGTGGAGTAAATCTTCAGTGCTAAAGGGTTTAGCCAAGAAAGCTTTAATTGTTTCACCATGACTGTGAGCGGCGATCTCGTGAGCCGATAAACCACTCATGACAATCACGCGGACATTGGGATCGATCGAGTGAAATTGAGCGATCGTCTGACTGGGATCGCCACCTGGCATCATATAATCTAGTAGGATCGTGTGGATCTCGTGATGGTGTTGAGTATATAACTCGATCGCCTGTTGACTGTTGCTAGCTGTTACGCTGTGATATTGATAAGATTCGATCGTCGCACCGAGAATTTCGCGAATTGAGGGTTCGTCATCAACGATTAAAACTAGTTCCCCTTTGCCTGTGAGAGTTGGTAAAATCGAGCGAACGTACTCAGGTACCATTTGGTCAATTGCGGGTAAATAAAATCGAAATTGTGTCCCCTTTCCCACTTGACTGGAAATATCCACAAATCCCTGGTGATTATTGACGATCGTTTGTACCGTCGAAAGCCCTAATCCCGTTCCTTTACCAATTGGCTTAGTTGTAAAAAACGGTTCAAAAATCCGATCTAACAATTCTGGCTCGATCCCAATGCCTGTATCTACCACGGTAATCGCGACATATGCCCCGCCGAGGGCATTGGGATGTAATTTTGGATAGTCATCACCTAAAATGATATTCTCCGCCATCATCGTCAATTCTCCCCCATTTGGCATCGCATCGCGAGCGTTGACACACAAATTGACTAACACTTGATGAAGTTGGGTCGCATCGGCGGATAATGTCCACAGATCCTTACTCTCGATTTGAAGGCTAATCTCGATCGATCTGGGGAAGGTTTGTCTGGCAATTTGGACTACTTCCGCCAGTAAATGGCGCGGTTGAAGGATCGTATGTTCGCCATCACCACCGCGCGCAAAAGTTAAGATTTGGGCGACTAATTCCCGTCCGCGTTTAGAATTTTCTGAGAGGGTGCTGAGTAATCTCTGAGTGCGATCGTCTAAATTTTTCAGTCTCAGTGGTAATAGTTCGGTAATTGCGACGATCGGTGTGAGAATATTATTCAGATCGTGGGCGATCCCACTGGCTAATGTGCCCAAATTTTCCAACCGTTGAGCGTGGAGAAATTGCCGTTCGAGTAGTTTATGCTGGGTAATATCTGAATCGATCGTCAGGATCGATCGAGGTATTCCACTAGTTTCGTCAATTCGGTACCAATGACTGGCGACAGTAATACTTTTTCCATCCTTGGTAGATAACTGAAGTTGCCCACTCCATTCTCCTCGATCGAGTGTCTGCGAGATCGCGACCTGATAATGCGGATCGTCAAGATAATACAGGAAATCGGCTACATGCTTCCCGATCGCACACCCTGCCAACCAACCATACATCCTTTCGGCACTGCGATTCCAATATTTTACCTGTCCCTCGATCGACCACAGCACGATCGCGTCGGTAACTAAATCTAGTAAGATTGACTGCTCGCAGCAAAGATAGTGCAATTCCTCAATTTGGTGAGGAATTACTCGTGCATCGTTGACAACTGCGGATGGACTTTTGATTTCCATGCATTATTCGAGGTGTCAACACCTCGCTCTGGATTTACTAACTCCTTTAGCATAGCTCTAGATTCGAGTTCTAAACGTAAAATATTAAACAAATATTAAATAAGTTGATATTTTAGATATTTATATGATAGGTGAGGAGATGAGAAGATCGATCCGATCTCATCTAAATCGATCGTATTCGCAATAATATAAAGTATCTGTGCTAAGGATTTGGGATTGATGAATAAGGATAATTATCGGATCGAGCGGGATTCAATGGGAGAACGTCAGATCCCTGAATCGGCTTATTATGGCATTCAAACTTTGCGGGCGATCGAAAATTTCCCGATTAGTGGCTTGAAACCGCTGGCTACCTATGTTGATGCTTGTATTTTAATCAAAAAAGCAGCCGCGATCGCGAACGGAAATTTAGGTTGTATTACTAGCGAACTCAGTCAATCTATCGTCGCAGCAGCGGATGAAATCTTACAGGGAAATTTACGCGAACAGTTTGTGGTAGATGTCTATCAGGCTGGCGCGGGGACTTCTCATCATATGAATGTGAATGAGGTATTAGCCAACCGCGCGCTGGAATTGTTGGGTGATGTCAAAGGTAACTATCAGCGGGTAAATCCCAACGATCATGTAAATTACGGACAGTCTACCAATGATGTGATTCCCACCGCAATTCGAGTCGGCGGATTACTCGCACTTACCCATACTTTATTACCTGCATTGGATCGTGCGATCGTCGCATTGGACAAAAAAGCGGTAGAATTTCAGTCGATCGTCAAATCTGGACGCACCCACATGCAAGACGCAGTTCCCGTCAGATTGGGTGATAGTTTTGGCGCATTTGCCCAGATTCTACGCGATCATCGAGTTAGGATTACCACCGCAGCAGACGATCTCACCAAATTAGGCTTAGGTGGAAGTGCTGCGGGTACCGGATTGAATACACATCCCGAATATCGATCGACAGTAGCCCAGATTTTGGGAGAATTAATCGGACAACCTCTCACCGTTGCACCCCATTTAATGGCAGCCATGCAAAGTATGGCACCATTTGTTAACGTCTCCGGTAGCCTCCGCAATCTCGCCGCAGACCTCGTGAAAATCTCCCACGACATCCGGTTAATGGATTCTGGTCCCAAAACAGGTTTAAAAGAAATTCAACTGCCTCCCGTCCAACCTGGCTCGTCGATTATGCCAGGGAAATACAATCCCGTTATGGCAGAAATGATCTCGATGGTATGCTTTCAGGTAATGGGATTCGATCGATCGATCGAAATGGCAGCCCAAGCGGGACAATTAGAATTAAATGTGATGATGCCCTTAATTGCCTACGATTTAATACATAGTATTGAGATTTTAGGCAATGCCATTAAAGCATTGACAGAACAGTGTATCGTAGGAATTACAGCCAACCCAGAACGGTGTCGCGACTATGCAGAAGGAAGTTTAGCACTCGTAACTGCACTCAACACTCACATCGGTTATCTAAATGCAGCAAATGTCGCCAAAGAATCTCTAACTACAGGTAAATCTCTCCGCCAAATTGTCTTGGAGCAGGGACTAATGGAGCCAGATTTATTGGCGCGAGTATTAGATTTAGAAAAAATGAGCCAGCTACCACAATAATCGATTCGACCATTACGGCTATATCCCCGACTTCTTCAAGAAGTCGGGGATATGTTCTAACCATTTATCAGAATACTAGCGATTTAATTGGCAGTTATGCGGAAATAGACAATCTATTTTTGCGGAGCATTTAGAAACCCCGTCGGTCATAATTTATTTACCAATACCTATCACTCGATCGGATGTTTATTAAAAATTTAAAATTAGAATCCAAATTTAATGTATTTTTACTAATTATATTTATTATTGGGTCGATCCTAACAAGTTCGCTGCTACTGCAAGTTTTGGAGCGTAATGCTGAAATAGAAGTAACGTCTAAAGCTAAACTAATCGTTCAAACAATGAACTCCATCCGCGACTATACAACTAGTAATATTCAACCGCTTCTCGATGCTCGGCTAGAAGTTGAATCAGCCTTTATTCCTGAAACAGTTCCAGCATTCTCAGCAACCGAGGTATTTCAAAGATTACGAAAAAATGAAGCTTATCGCAATTTCTTTTATAAAGAAGCAACCCTCAACCCAACTAATCTGCGGGATAAAGTTGATAAATTTGAAACCAATTTAGTCGAAAAGTTTAGAAACGATCCAGCAACTAAAGAACTATCAGGGTTCCAAGATTTACCTGGGGGAAAAGTATTTTATATTGCGCGTCCACTCATCGTAAAAAAAGAGAGCTGCTTACGCTGCCATTCTACACCCGATCGAGCACCAAAAAGTCAAATTGCTACCTATGGCTCGGAAAATGGATTTGGGTGGAAACTAGGGGAAATTGTTGCTGCTCAGGTCATTTCTGTTCCGGCTGAGGAAATTATCGATCGCGCCCAAGATGCACTTAAAATCATCATGGGAGTTTTACTAGGTGTATTTGGAGCGATTTTACTCACGATTAATTATCTATTACGTCGTGCTGTAATTCGACCGATTCGGAAGATGGTCAAAACAGCAGAAGCTGTTAGTTTAGGCGATATGGATGCTGAATTTGAACATCAAAGCTCAGATGAAATAGGTTTACTATCTACCGCTTTTGGTCGGATGAAATCAAGTTTAAAAATTTCGATGAATTTGCTCGCGCCTCCAGACGAGAAGACTCCCTAGTAGTCTTGGGTGTAAATAAAGAGACTATTCTGATGGGATTGGGGATTCGGGATTTGCGCCGCTTAGTACTAGTACTAAGCGGCGTAAATAACATTACTATTTCGTAAAAGCGGGGAGCGGGGAGCGGGGAGAGTGATTAGAACAAGGACTAAATGGTGGCTTTATTTCAGCCGCTCAGTACTAGTGAAAAAATTAATCGTAATTGCTCAACTCAGAGGAAATAAGGATTCCAAGGGGTTTAAAGCAGTAAGAATCGATATGGGCGAATCACATGCAAACAAACTTGGTCGTTTTGAAAAACCCACTCCCACTGGTTCTTGCCATTGACTCTTGCACTGGTTTCATCGCTGCATACCAGTCGTGAGCTTCTCAACCGTTGCACAATTGCATCTACGGATG
>NZ_JANOJV010000273.1:0-7337 GCF_031418915.1 Chamaesiphon sp. VAR_48_metabat_135_sub
TATCTGCCATCCACTGACGCAGTGCCATATTATCTGCACATACCGCA
Organism: Chamaesiphon sp. VAR_48_metabat_135_sub; assembly: GCF_031418915.1. Classification (NCBI taxonomy): domain Bacteria; kingdom Bacillati; phylum Cyanobacteriota; class Cyanophyceae; order Gomontiellales; family Chamaesiphonaceae; genus Chamaesiphon; species Chamaesiphon sp. VAR_48_metabat_135_sub. The sequence continues at coordinate 48 of NZ_JANOJV010000273.1, forward strand.
TAAACAAAGTAATTATCTTTGTTTAAAGTAAGTAAGATATTTTTAAAGTATATTTCATGATGTCCTTTCCATGTAGAAACATCAATTAACAAAACATTTTTCATCGACACACCACAGAATATTTCCGATCGAACCTCATTGCTTAATCGCTTCCATATACAAGGAGTCTGGTTTATAGGTACTCCCATCTGGCTCTGTATCAAGATTAAAACTCTTCCAGTCTGGAATATAGCTTTCGCTAGCCAAACGCGGTACGACATCACTAAACCCATTACTCTCTAGAATAACTCTGAGCGAATAACGATCGTACATCCATTGATGAATCTCACCACGCTGACGAAACCGACCAATTTGCAAATTGTCATACTCCGATCCTAATAGCACTTTTAAAATTGATTCTCGACCATTATTGAGTACATTTCGACCGTAAGTCGTCGGATAGCGGATAGTTCGATAAATTGATTTCACCAATTGCTCGACTGGATTTTTACTGTCTACAGATTCTGTAGATACTGTTTTTTCCCAATGATGATAACCGCCCTGAATCATTTTTTTCGCTTCAACACCGCATCGCTCTAGCACAAACTGTTCATTCGGCACTGTTTCTCGCTGAAAATATTTAACCATTTCTCCACCAGGGCAATTTCTGACTGTTTGATCGTACATTTCTAATAAGATCCAATCATAATTAGCCGTCCAATCCTCCGCTCCAGCATTCGCTCCGTCGAGTGCATGGAGATAAGTTTTGGCAATTTGTTCGAGGTCGGGAATTGCGATTCTCAGCACACCTTGAGGGCGCAAAACACGATAACATTCTGCAATAAAAAATTTAGCAGTATCTTGGGAAAAGTGTTCCAGCACATGGGAGTGATAAACCACATCAAAAGAATTATCTGGAAACGGAATTCCTTGAGTAAGATTATGGGCAATTACACCGTCGAGAGTAGAAACAAAATCGATATTTGTCCAGTCAGTATGGATGCGTTTTCCACAGCCTAAATTTAGTAGTTTCATGATGATGTAAATAAAAAGCCCCAGTATTCTGGTTGTTCGGGTGCATTGTGAACGAAAGGCGAAGCTTGTGAGACAAACTCACGTACTAATTTGAGACCTAAATTATTTGCAGCACTAAGGAATTCTGCTCGATTAAAACACCAACATAAATATTCAGTATCATAGCCATATTGATATGGACGTTGAACTATTACATAACCAGGCACTTGATGAACGATGGGTATTCTGGTTATTAGTAAATATCCATCTGTTGCTTTGGCTAATCCTTTGAGGGCTAGTTTCCAATCTTGAGAATACTGAAACGAGGCACTAGCTAAAACAAAGTCATATTTTCGCTGTAAGCAACTATCGTCACTATAAAAATGAGCTTGTGAAAATAATTGCTGTCCGTATTCTGCTAATACGGGTACGTCCTTACAATGATAATCAATTTCGACATCAGGTAAGAGCTTTTGACCGATCGGATAATAATGACCGATGCCGCCACCCCAATCTAACATCGATAGTGCCGACTTATGATGCGATGCTAGAGCTAAAGCATAGCCATAGACCATCATAATGTTATGAAACATTAGATTCGTCCGCGCTTGGGCACCAGATTCGGGAGAAATACCTAAGGGTAAGGTATTGTCAATATTCTCCATGAAAGTTGACCAATTTGCCTGATATGCAGCGAGAACAGATTCAACATTCCAACCCTTGATATTAGCATCTCGATCGAGTCTCGCCCATCCTTCGGGAATATATTCCCACTCTAGGTTAGACTTAGGATCGATCGATCCAGATCTGAGCTTATTTAAGCCCTTTAGGACCACTGGAGGCACTAAATCTCTCAATATATCTTTAGCTTTATTTGAGTTATTCATGAACTTTAATAACGCATTCGATAATATAATTTACTTCTTCATCAGTCAATTCGGGATGTAGAGGTAGACTAATAATTTCTCCAGCAAATTTCTCGGTAATCTCTAGATACTGACCCTGATCTCGACATTCAGGATAGGACTTTTGGAGATGAATTGGAATTGGATAATGAATCATTGTCGCCACACCTTTTTCCGCTAATTGTTGCTGAAACAGATCGCGTTGCGGAACGCGCAAGACATACAGATGATAAGTATGAAAATTACCTGCTGCTTCTTGGGGACAAATAACATCTAAATCCTTAAAAGCGGCTGTATAAAGCTTCGCAATTTCTCTACGTCTTTGATTACCCGCATCTAAATATGGCAACTTGACAGTTAAAATTGCTGCTTGTAGCTCATCTAGACGACTATTAAAACCTTTAATCGCATGGTGATAACGTTTTTCTTGTCCATAGTTACGCAACTTGCTAATTGTATCTGCTAATTCGGCATCATTAGTTAATACCAAACCAGCATCACCAAAAGCTCCTAGATTCTTACTTGGATAAAAACTAAACGCTCCTGCAACACCCATTGTTCCAGCTACTCGTCCTTTATATAAAGAACCGTGAGACTGAGCACAATCCTCAATCACCTTCAAACCGTGACGATTGGCAATTTCCAGAATCGGGTCCATATCGGCACATTGTCCGTATAAATGAACGGGTACAATTGCTTTAGTTTTGGGGGTAATTCTGGCTTCAATCTTGGCTGGATCGATCGTAAATGTTTCTGGGTTAATATCTACTAAAATCGGCACCCCCCCAGCAAAGGTAATCGCCGATAAAGTGGGAATACAGGTATTAGCAACGGTAATTACCTCATCTCCAGATTCGATCCCAATTGCTACCAGTGCGAGATGGATCGCTTCAGTTCCAGATCCAACTCCGACACCATATTTAGCACTACAATAATGGGCAAATTTACCTTCAAATAGTTTGCATTCTTCACCCAATACAAACCAACCGCTTTCATAAACAGTTTTAGTTGCAGCATCTATTTGCTCTCGTAGTTGCAGATATTGCCGTTTCAAATCGCCAAAAAGTATATTCATTATTTATCGAGGTAGTGCGGTAAATTTTCTTTGTAATAAGTTAGCATTTTGCTTAAACCATCCTTGAGCGATACTTTCGGTTCCCAACCTGTAAGCTGAGAAAATTTCCGATAGTCGCCGTAATAGTCCCCGATATCAATCCGTTTTTTCTCTGGTGGAAATGGCACTAGCTCAAACGATCCACTACCCTCAATCTCAACCATTAGTCTGACTAGATTCAGTAGATTAATCGGTTCGGGGCTACCTAAGTTAAACACTTGTCCGAAACATGCTGGATTAGCACCAGCAATTAACAATGCATCTACGACATCATCGACATAGTTGAGATCGCGAATTTGTAAGCCATCCCCAAAAATTTTGATACCTTCGCCTTGAATAATTTGACGGATAAAAACGGTAATAAAGCCTTGCCGATTGTGCTTCATTAACTGTCTGGGGCCATAAGTATTCGTCAATCGTAAAGATACTGTATTGAGATCGTAAACATCATGATAGAGAATGTGATACCACTCGCCAGCGATGCTATTAATCGCATTTACATCAGTTGGATAAATTGGATGCTTTTCGTCAACTGGTAAATACTGGGGTTTTCCATAAACTTGGCGAGTTCCCGTAAACACAATCTTAATATTGGGATTGAATTTACGACAAGCTTCGAGGACGATAACTTGCGCTCTAGCATTGATATCTAGATCCGTGAGCGGATCGATCATACTATCAATATGACTGACTTGTCCGGCTAGATTAAATAGATAATCTTGCCCTTGAACTAAATACGCCATACTCGGAGCATCTCGCATATCTGAAAAATTTACAGTTACGCGATCTTCGATCGATCTAATATTAAATAAATTTCCACCATATTCAGGAATCATCGAATCAACGAGGGTGACTTTTGCCCCAAGTTCGACCAGTTTAATGGCGAGATTACTACCGATAAATCCCAAACCACCAGTAATTAAAACTTTTTTGTCTTGGTAATTATTAAGCATAATAAAAGTATTTCCCTTTTCTGATGTCGATAATTACTTGCTCGATCAGTTTAGATAGAGCAAAGGGATTTTTAGGGACTTTTGGTAAATTAACTAAACCACCTGCAAAACCTGGAAGATGATTTCTGACTTGTTGGTATGCTGCTTGAATCTCTTGGAAATATACTTTGTAAATCCACTGAGAAACAGCCGCATTAATCTCATAATAACTACAAGAATAGCCAATATTAAATGGATGAATTTTGAAAGCATGAAAGTGATAAAAAATTACGGGAACCTCATCGACAAATACCTCTCGATCGATCGAATCAATCTGATACTGAATAACATTCCAAGGTGCTAATCCTGCACCTAAATGCTCGACTACATGAACTCCAGTAAATCTTGTCGCCCAATCATCCAAATATTTTTGATCGCCAAATTTATTATCTTCAGCTCTAGCAAAACACCATTCTAAACATCTTTCTCGCCACCAATTCAGAGCCTTCAATCCCTCGGTGTCGCGCTTGAACATCACGAATTGAACGTTGTATATACCACTAGTAATTGCTGTCTTCTCTAATTCAGGGATATATCGATGTTCTGTTAACAAAATGGAGGCATCCTTATCTTCGGCAAAAATTGGCTCTGGAGAAGAGAAGAATCTTAAATCTGCATCTAAGTAGGTAACTGCATCGACATGTGGTTCTGTATTGAGAACATATAGTGCAGTTGAAGGCGTACAAGTCCAGCAATATTCTTTCTGGCTGCGCTCGGATTTGATTCTTAATAGTTCCTTATCTTCAAATTCAGCCAGAGATACTAAAGTCAGATGCTCTAACTTTAGATCTGTGAGAATTTTATGGGCTAAATCGTCAAAACAAATTACCCATAAATGAAAACTTTCGGAATGTTTGCGGAGAGAATTGTACATTACCAAACCACGGGTTAGGTAATTACTATCAAATAAAGTAACATAGTATCTCATGGTTCGATCGGGGTTTCATGTTCGAGGAAGGATGGAATTGCTCTAAAATCTTAGTAGAATATCGTTGTTTAACAAATATTCAAGGTTTAATTTTAACTTTCAACTTTCAACTTAGCTTTAACCTCCGTCCATTCAGAAGGTACCCAATATTTTCCAACTAGCGGAGATACATCGTGAAATCGCGATTCTGCTTCAATTTCGATCGTGGCACAGAGCTTCACATAATCGATATTTACTTTAGCAGCAGCATCATTAATCCAAGGACTGAGTAGATAGCGACCAGGGCATAGCCCCAAATTATCAAGCCGAACCTGAACTGTTAAGAGATTGTCTATTCGCCCTACTTCAAAGTTACTATGAGTCGATCGAATATCTAAAATATATTCGCCGAATGAATCATGAATAATTACTCCAAACGAAGGATTAAAAATTGGCTCGTTAAATTTTGTATGTAATCTAAAGCAAAGATCGTCACCAATTGAAAAATTTGTAGTTTCATTACCCTCTCCATCAGTAATCACAAAACTTGTAATTTTTGCGGCTTTAGTTGTTTCGCGATCTTGCCAATCAGTTAGATCGACAGTACTGCTAACATGTGCGTCAGATAGATAATGACTGATAATATCTAAAGGTTTGCCAACTTTATGAACTTGTCCAGCTTTTAACAGAATTCCCGTACTGCATAAATGTTTGATCGTTGCCATATTATGGCTGACAAATACAACAGTTCGCCCTTCATTGCCGATTTGCTCCATTTTACCCAAACATTTTTGTTGGAATTGAGCATCGCCCACTGCCAAAACTTCATCGACAATCAAGATTTCCGGTTCTAGATGTGCCGCGACAGCAAATGCTAGCCGAACGTACATCCCCGAAGAATAACGTTTTACGGGTGTATCTAAAAACTTTTCAACTTCTGCAAAAGCAACGATTTCATCAAACTTACGTTGAATTTCGACTTTTCCCATCCCCAGAATCGCCCCATTGAGAAAAATATTTTCTCGTCCGGTTAATTCTGGATGAAAACCGGTACCTACTTCTAGTAAACTCGCTACCCGTCCTTTGATGCGGATCGATCCTTTTGTCGGTTCGGTAATGCGGCTCAAAATTTTGAGTAGTGTCGATTTTCCTGCTCCATTTCGTCCGATAATCCCAACTCTATCGCCCTGTTTTATCTCAAAACTAACATCTTTTAATGCCCAAAATTCTTCATAAGTTGAATCGGCTGAAGATTTACCCTTCAACTTATCGACTAAGTTCTTGGAACTATTGGAGATCGTATCCCGCAATGTCGCATAGCGTTCTTGACGCTGATGTCCCAGTACATACTTCTTACCTAAATTTTCGACCCTAATTACGGTATCAGACATAAACTCTTCTTGTATCCCTCCATTAAATATCTAGTTTCCAGACTTAAATTACGTCGGCAAATGTCCGTTCCATTTTGCGGAAATAGGCAATTCCGGCGATGAGCAATACCGCCACCAGTCCTAATGACAGTGCAAAGCCTGGTAAATAGAGCTTTGATTCCCCGCCTAAAATTGACCAGCGAAACCCATCAATTACTCCCACCATTGGATTGAGGGAATAAAGTAACCGCCACTGTTCGGGGACGATACTGCTGCTAAATCCGACTGGCGAAATATATAGTCCAAATTGAACGATAAATGGCACGATAAAGCGAAAATCTCGATATTTAACATTCAATGATGCTAATAATAAACCAGCTCCGATCGAAGCCGCAAACGCGATCGCTACAAATACTGGTAGCATCAGAATCCGCCAACTGGGAACATAGTTATACCAAGCCATCAATCCCAATAAGATGATGCCCGAAATCATGAAATCTACAAAACTCACAACTACCGCACTCACTGGGACGATCAATCGCGGAAAATAAACCTTGGAAATTAAGTTAGAATTGCTAATCAAACTATTACTACATTCAGCTAGAGAATTAGCAAAGAACTGCCAAGGTAGCATCGCCGAAAACACCAGAATCGGGTATGGCACTCCTTCTGATGGCAATTTGGCTAAATTTCCAAATACTACTGTAAACACTACCATCGTCAGAAATGGCCGAATCAACGCCCATACAACACCGATTGCTGTTTGCTTATAACGGACTAAGATATCGCGCCAAGCCAAAAAGTAAAATAGTTCGCGGTACCGCCACAGATCTTTCCAATATTGTTTCTCCGCTCGTCCCGCTTCAATCAGCAGTTCGGGTTTAGAGTCTGTAGTTCTTGCATTCATGATGGGAAGTATCTATATTTTCTTACTAATAAACTCAGATCTTTCGATCCAGCTAAAAATGACGATGTTGATGCCAATTCCATGCATGTTCGACAATTTTTG
>NZ_JANOJV010000274.1:0-10662 GCF_031418915.1 Chamaesiphon sp. VAR_48_metabat_135_sub
GCAACTTTTTCCCACCGATACACCCCTCTTTGCTCGGTAGGCTGTCGATACGTCCATCGATATTCATTTTGAGGTAAAACTTGTTCTACCGTGGTTACTAGCGAATTCAATCTGGGAAATGGACTCAAATCTCGGACTTGAAATAAGGTTTGCACCTGTGGTTTAGGATTGTGAATAGTCAGCGCAATTTCTAACTCTGCGCCAGCCGTAACTGGTAAAATTGCCCCACGACTAATTGTCAGAGCTTGAATCGATCGAGCTGGTAAAATTGCCGATACACCGAGTAAGGCTACTCCCACCCCACTCAATACATATAGCCAACCAGCCATCGTATTAGTCGCTGCGCCAAAGAAGCAAATCGTCAGGATCGTCAACAACCATCCAGCATAAGCGGGAGTTACCCAGTTAGTTTCCAGCCATTCATTAGCGCGGTTGAGTATGAGCATTTAGATTCAGCAATCGAGATTAGACCTTGATATTATTTAGAGTACCCATCGATCGACAGTGGTTCACTGGCAAAGAGTATCGATCTCGATCGGCATAAACGCGGTAAAATTTTTACCTATGCATCTCAGTACAATTTCAAGTTATGGCAATGCGCTGTTACAGCAGTGGCACCAACAATTTCGATCGTTAACAATATCGTCAGGGGATCGATCTTTTCTAGTGCCTATATACCTAAGTATTCATGGGGATTCAACTTTATCAAGGTTTTTCGGCTTACTATCATCGCACGGCGGTAATTATTTTACTCGTGGGCTTTTTGGTGAGGCTAGTTATCTCCATCTGGCTAAATCCAGGATTTGAGGAAGCCCATTATTATCTCTACACTCTTCATCCCGATTGGAGCTATTTTGATCGTCCGCCACTGGTGGCTTGGACTACAGGTATTGGTGTCTGGTTGACCGGACAAGTATCTCAATTTACAATTAGGATCGGCACATTACTGCTTTATACTGGCTCATTAATCTTTCTCTATCTAGCTGCACTCAGATTGTATCCGCTGCAAGTTGCCATTAATACACTAGCGATCGCCTCGGCAATTCCGATCTTTCAGATTGCTTTTGGGACATTAAGTAGTCCCGATACACCACTATTATTTTTCTGGGCGATCTCATTGTGGCTAGCCACCCAAGAATTTTTTGATTATCGCGCCTATCATCCTAGTTATCGATTGACATTGCTCTGTTTGACAGTTGGATTGGCTTGTCTGGGTAAATATGATGGCTTAATTTTAGGCTTAGGTTTAATTGGTTTTTGTCTATTTAGTCCCCATTATCGTCGTGCGCTTAGATCTAAGTGGTTATTAATTGGCATTCCAATTTTTTTATTGACAATTTCACCGATATTGTTTTGGAATATCATTCATGATTGGGCATCATTTCGCTTTCAATCTGGACGAGATATCTCCACTGGTGGTTATCAGATCGATCGAGTAATTTCGACACTCTTATTTGAAATACTCTATCTATTCCCCACTTTTGGTTTGCCATTATTATGGGCAATTATCCGCACTACCAGCCAACAAATTAAAAATTTCGATTGGCGACAATATACGAGTGGTCGATCGTTTCGGACTGAATGGGATTTAGAAAAAAGAGCATTACTATTGTGGCTTTCCTTACCGCTAATTCTCGGATTTACGATCGTGTCAGGCGATCGACAAATTTCACCCGATTGGAAAATGCCTGGATTTTGGACGGCAACAATTTTACTCGCCGAATTAGTCGCGATCGGTCGTCGTAACTCGGCTAATCGCGTTCCCTATCGGTGGTTTTTTGGATCGATCGCCGTCATCATTTTACTACTATCGATCGGTCTATCCCATATTGGGTCGGGCACATTTCAAACACCCAGTAAATCGGCAATATTTGGATTATTCCCAATTAAAACTGACACTTCTACCCAGATTTTCGATCTGCAACAGCTACGTCAAGGATTTGTCAGCAATAGCAAGTTAAATCGAGCACTGAAAAAAGCAGATTTTGTTTTTACCAATCGTCACTATTTAGGTGGGCAAATCGGTATGGCGATCGAACCAATCTTTCATAAACCGATTACTTGTTTCGACCCAGAACCCCGTGATTTTGCCTTTTGGTCGCAATCAAAACAGTGGGTGGGTAAAAATGCTATTTATTTAGGTAGCAAAACCTTTGAAGTCGATCTAGACGCGCAAAAACGATATCCTAGCTATTTTAAGGAATTGACGAAACTCGGCGAAATTCCCATCCGTCGCAGTGGGGAAATAGTCGAAACATTTAGTGTTTATCAAGCTCAAACTATGCTCAAACCTTTCCCGCGTCCTTATGGAAATTAGGGCATGTTGACGTTAATTGGATTAAACTTGGATCTCCGCTAATGCTCGCTCAAGTACCTCTACTCCCGCTCCTGGGAAAACAGATTGCTCTGTGATTAACCGCTTCCAAATCCGACTTCCCGATTGTCCGTGAAATAGCTGTAACATATGACGGGTAATGCTATTGAGCTTCCAGCCTTGATGCACCCACTCATCAATGTACGGAAGCATCGCTGCGACAATTTGATGGCGGCTGGGGGGTGGAGTTGTTTCGCCATAGATTTCGCTATCGGCATGGGCGAGAAGATAGGGGTTGTCATAAATAGCTCTCCCAATCATCACTGCATCGACAAATTGAAGTTGGTTTTGAACTTGTTCTAGGCTAGTGAAACCACCGTTAATCTCGATCGAGAGGTGGGAAAAATCCTGTTTGAGCCGATGTACTTCCTCATAACGGAGGGGAGGGACTTCGCGATTTTCCTTGGGACTCAAGCCCTGCAACCAGGCTTTGCGGGCATGAACGGAAAAACCTTGACATCCGCTTTGGGAGACAATCGAGACGAATCTGACCAGATCTTCGTAACTATCGACATCATCTACGCCGATGCGATGTTTGATCGTGACAGGAAGTTTGGTTGCATTCACCATTGCGGCAATACATTCAGCAACATGTTCGGGTTGGAGCATCAGACAGGCTCCAAAGTTCCCACTTTGAACGCGACTGCTGGGACAGCCAACATTGAGATTTACTTCGTCATAGCCAAATTCTTCGGCAATTTGGGCACATTTAGCTAAGTCTTGGGGATTATCCCCACCAATTTGTAATGATAGAGGGTGTTCGGCTCGATCGAATCCTAAAAGTTTCTGTTTATCTCCATGTAAAATTGCCATGCTTGTCACCATTTCGGTATACAACAGGGTGCGTCGGCTAATTTGGCGTAAGAAGTAGCGACAATGCCGATCGGTTCGATCCATCATTGGAGCTACACTTAGAGGGTGTAGAGATCTAGCAGATTTATGACTTGTCAATTCGGAGCTAACTGCTAACATTGTTTGATTGGGTGCGATCGATACGTTGCTTGCTAAATATTGTATCCACTATTTACTATCTACAAACCCCTATCACCTATGAACGATAACCAACAAATTATTATCCGACTAGAAGATGTTAATAAAACTTATGGAATCGGCGATACTTTAGTCAAAGCATTAGATGGTGTAAATTTGACGATTGCGGAAGGTGAATATTGCTCGATCATGGGACCATCCGGTTCTGGCAAATCTTCAGCAATGAATATTATTGGTTGTTTGGATCGACCAACTATCGGACATTACTATTTAGATAAATTAGATGTCTCCACCGTACCCGATGCAGAACTAGCCAAAATTCGCAATCGTAAACTAGGTTTTATCTTTCAACAATTCCATCTTTTACCTCAACTTACCGCTCTAGATAATGTCATGCTCCCGATGATTTATGGGGGACTACCGCCGAGCGAACGGAAGGAACGCGCTGTTGTCGCTTTGGAGAAAGTTGGATTGAGTAACCGAATGGCAAATCGTCCCAATCAACTCTCTGGAGGGCAACAGCAACGTGTCGCGATCGCTAGGGCAATTGTCAGCGAACCACGAGTATTGCTGGCTGACGAGCCTACAGGTGCCTTAGATTCGCGGACTACTCAAGAAGTGATGGACATTTTCACCCAGTTAAATGAGACCGGAATTACGATCGTCATGGTGACTCACGAACCCGATGTCGCAAAACAAACTAGACGAATTGTTTGGTTTAAAGATGGACAAGTTATCCATTCTCATCTTACGCCTAGTGATATCTATCAGGTGGCAATGGCGGGATGAATTAGTTGAAAGTTGAAAGTGAATAGTTCTGGTTTAAAATTCCTAAAGCCCAAAGTCTAGTTTTCATCGCATTTATCTAGATCTTCTTCAGGTTCAGACAGATTAACCAAGACTTTATCTACTCGTTTGCCATCCATATCGACGATTTCAAATCTGAGTTTTCGCCATTGGAAGTATTCTCCAGAAATGGGTATCTTGCCTAGTTGCATACTGACAAAACCGCCAAGAGTATGATAGTTGCCTCGATCGACTGTGCTAATCGCGCTTTCGGGAATGTCGAATTGGTCGAGTAATTCTTCGATCGATAACATTCCATCCAACAGCCAAGAACCATCTTCACGCTCAATGATTTGAGGTTCTTCTGGTTCTTCATTGAAATCAGTAATATCACCCGCGATCTCTTCAAAGATATCGTGCATGGTGACTAGTCCTTGAATCACCCCATACTCATCCACCACCATCGCGATATGTGTGCCAAATTTTTTGAATTGTTCTAGTACTTTTAAGCCGCGCGTACTTTCGGGGATAAATAGTGGTTGGCGGAGAGATTCGGTCAGATTTATTTCTTCACCTTTGAGAGTTTGCGAGAGTAAATCGGCGACATGAATTACTCCCAAGACTCGATCGAGTTCGCCCTCACATACAGGTAATCTCGAATAATCGCTGTCGATAATTTTTTGACGGGTAATCGCGATCGAATCTTCACTATCGATCCAAGTAATATCTGGGCGGGGAGTCATCAACGCACCAATTTTGAGATTGTCTAAACTCAATACTCCTTTGACCATATCGTTCTCGGATTCCTCAAATACCCCCTCGATCATCACCTTGATCTCTTCTTCGGTTACTTCTGGATGATTGGAAGGTTGAATTCCCAATAACTTAACGACAAATTTGGTAGATCCACTCAAGATGAAGATAATTGGTGCCGATAATCTGACGAGTAAATTTAGCGGTACAGCGACTAAACTAGCAACTTTTTCAGGGCTATTTAATGCTAGTTGTTTAGGTACCAACTCCGAGATGACAATAGTCAGATAAGTAATAATTGCGATCGACATTGCCGATGAGATCGGTTCGCTATATTTGGGATCTAACCAATTTTCCAGTAATGGTAAAATTACCCGTGAAATTGTACTCTCACCTCTAGCACCACACAAAATTACCAGCAGAGTAATTCCAACTTGAACCGTCGGCAAAAAGCGATCGGGTGCCATTGATAATCCTAAAGCGATTCCAGCACGTCGATCTCCCCGATCTGCCAATTGTTGTAATCGAACTTTTCGGGCTGAGACGATCGCCATCTCCGACATCACAAATACACCATTGAGTACGATGAGGAAAGCAACCAGCAATAATTCCGCAGTTAGAGACATGAAACCAAGAATGAAGAATTGTCCGAATACTCTCTCTAGTGTACCTGCTATGGTGCTAGTCGCTAGTCAGGTGTTTTAGCTGGGAGCTGGGCTGTCTTGTCCACACAAGTCGGCTGGACTTCTTTTAAAGGTGGGCTTACTCCCTAAGCCCCCTTGTAAAGCCTACCGTGTATACACAAGTGGTTGAAAACTAAGAATAAGGGTTTTTGCATTTTTCTTTTCTTGGATGAAACCACCCTGCCCAGAATTGGGAGGTTGGGGGGGCGTACAAGACTAAAAACGAAGTCCAGCCGACTTGTGTATATACGGTAGCCTTGTAACGGGGAGGACTGGGGTGGGGTAACACAGACTACGCAGCAACTCAAATAACTTGTCGGTACGCGGTAGCTTTTTAAGCGGAATTTCTAGGGTTTTCGCTTTCAACTTTCAACTTTCAACTTTTTAATCCTTTCCGCCACTGCGAGTACGGCAAACTGAGGTAAGGCTAAGGCTCTACGCCAGCGGCTGGGTTCTTGTGCGATGCGGTATAACCATTCTAAATCTAATTTACGGACGAATTGTGGTGCGCGATTTTTTATACCAGACCAGACATCAAAACTGCCACCTACACCAATCCAAATTGCCTCAGGACACAGATGAAAGTTGTCTCGAATCCAAATCTCCTGTCGAGGCATTCCCAATGCTACCAGGATGATTTTGGGCTGAGTTGCCTGGATGCGATCTAATAATTTGGCTTGCGTTTGGGCATCAATATAACCATGTTCGATCCCGACAATATTCAGGTTTGGTAACTCAGTTTGCCAGTTTTGAGCAGCCTGCTTGACAATCTCTGGTTTCCCGCCATAGAAAAACACTGGGTAGTTTGATTCTGGTTTACCCGCCAATCGCAGCAACTCTTCCCCCAGATCGATGCCCGCACAGCGAGATTGTTCGATGCCATGCAATCGCAACGCCATGATAATGCCCGAACCATCTGGAGTAACCAAGTCAGCCCGATCGATGATAGCGGAAAATTCGGCATCCTTATTTGCCTGAATAACGATTTCAGCATTCATCGTGACCACGTGGGTGCCAATCCCTTGTTGCATTCTATCGGTCAACCACGAGATATAATCAGTAGAGAGGTTGACTGGTTGACCCAAAATCTTGAATTGCGGCAAAGGTGTAGATGCGCGATCGGACATGTAAGTAGCAGAGTGATTTGATGATATTTTCATTGTCAGTATTTATCGATGCTCCTTGTAAATCTTGTGAAAGACGATCGATCTATTGGCTGTCATTTAATTGGCTTGACAACCATTCATCTAATGGTTGCCCGTCTTTGCGCTGTAGTTCAATTTTAATTGCCATCACTTCTCTAGAACCTACAGGCGCAGGTTGCTTATTGAAAATAATGTCATAGTCAGATGGATCTTCATTCCGCTGCTTGAGCCAATCCTCTACTTTAGTTTTAGCAAACAAAGATTGACCGCTCTCGTACATGCGGTTAATTTGGAGTTGGATACTGTGAGGATTGTGTTGTGCCATGAGGTGTTATGTGTCAGATAGCTTAATTCCAAAGGAGGGTAAGGGAAGAGTGGCAGAGATCGCGGGAGATGATGTTACTACTGCACTAAAATCGAACCATATCCATAGACTAATCTTACCCATCCTCAGACCGATCGATGCTATTTACTATATTTGTCTGCTGTTTGGCTCTCTATGTCGCCTGCAATTTAGGGGCTAATGATGTTGCCAATTCGATGGGTACATCCGTTGGCTCGAAAGCGGTTACGCTCAAACAGGCGATCGTCATCGCTGGAGTATTAGAATTTACAGGTGCGGTATTGTTTGGCAGACAAGTATCTTCCACCTTAGCTACTAGTATCGCGAATCCCGATTTATTTGTCAGTCAGCCACAAACATTATTACTGGGGATGATTGCGGTATTAATTAGCTGTGGGTTGTGGTTGCAGATTGCTACTGCCAAAAATTTACCTGTAGCTTCTTCCCATGCTGTAGTAGGTGCGATCGCTGGATTTAGTTGGGTCGCCGCAGGTTCGCAAGCGGTAAAATGGTCTGCACTAGGCTCGATTTCGCTCGCCTGGGTTGTTACTCCAGTGGTGAGTGCCTCGGTAGCTGCTGGCTTTTATCTGCTGATTAAACGCTGGATTCTGCAGCAAGATAAACCATTAATTCAACTCGAACAATGGATGCCGTGGTTGTCGCTGATTCTGGTGAGTGTGTTTGGGGTAATTGTTTTACCAACTGTTGTCGAAACAATACCTCTAGATTTTTTACCCGATGTTCCCCGTCACGATTTTTCGCTGGGATTGGGTGGGATGGCTGCGCTCTCGATTACCTTGGTAGGTTGGCGAAGATTGGCGAATGAGTCGATTGCAATTGAGTCAGCGACTAGCGCGAAAACACAGGAAGTTGTCGAACGTCAATTAGCCAGATTTCAGCTTCTGAGTGCTTGCTGTGTGGCATTTGCACACGGTTCTAATGATGTGGGTAATGCGATCGCGCCTTTAGCCACAATCCTATATATTCAAAGTACTAGTACCGTCCCTCAGTCTAGTTTAGAAATTCCCATGTGGGTACTAGTCCTCGGTGGAGTTGGGATAGTTACGGGTTTAGCGATTTGGGGGAAACAAGTCATCGCCACCATTGGCGAAGGCATTATTAAACTCGAACCCAGTAGTGGATTTGCCGCAGAATTAGCCACCGCAGCAACGATTTTGATTGCTTCGAGTTATGGTTTACCCGTCTCGACTTCTCATGCTTTAGTTGGTGCGGTAGTTGGGGTCGGCGTAATCAAAAATTGGCGCGATGTCAGTCTGAGTACGCTAAGATCGATCGGGCTAGCTTGGATCGTCACAATTCCGATCTCGAATCTCCTCAGTGCGGGAATTTTTACTATGCTCCGATACTTTACTACCTTCCCATTCGATCGATCCCCAAGCCTGGTAAATCACCTGGAATCAATTTTCCATCGATTAATTTAGCACCTATAAACGGATCGTCTAGTAAATTTAGATGACTATCTAAATCTAAATAATCTGCCAGTGGCGATAACTGTGCGGCGGCGGTATTGGCTAAAACTGTATCCGAATAACAGCCAAACATTACTTGTAAACCATGAGCGCGGGCGGTATGAATCATCCGCATTGCTTCAGTTAATCCCCCAGCCTTCATGAGTTTGATATTAATTCCATCTACTCTACCAACTAAACTTGGAATATCTCGACTGGTAAAACAGCTTTCATCGGCAAAAATCGGTAATGGCGATGCTTTCTTTAGTTCTATTAATCGATCTTCATCGCCGCGTGCTAATGGTTGTTCGAGATATTCTACGCCCAAATCTCCCAACCACTGACTCATGAAGATCGCATCTTCCAGATTCCAGCCGCCATTAGCATCGACAGTTAATTTTGCATCGGGCATTTCATCCTTAACTGCTAACATCATCTCGCGATCGGCACCAATTCCCAAGGGATTCCCCAGTTTTATTTTTAAAAACCGCGCGTCGAATACCTCCAACCATCCCCGAATTCTGGCTCTCGCCCCTTCAGGTGTATTTATCCCCACCGTCGCCGAAATCGGGACAATTTTATCTCGATCTAAGCCCCACAATTTCCACAGTGGTAAACCGACACTTTTAGCCAACCAATCATATAGTGCCAGATCGATCGCCGCCATTGCTGCGGAGGGTAGTTGATGTTTATTCATCAAGCTCTCGATCGATTGACGTTGGAGCGGATGATAGGCTACTAGATGGGGGATAAATGCCTGTAGAGCCGTGGTGATTCGATCGAATGACTGAACTTGACTACCGATCGAAAATGGTACCGCTTCGCCCCAACCTGTAATATTATCGGCAGTGATTCCGACTGCTAAATTATGATTTTGACTGCTGGTACCACGAGCGATTTGCAGTGCGAACCGTTTATTGACAGTGTAGGGATAAAGTTCGATTTCCATTTTTAGCAGTACCGATGAGTCGTTCGACTGAATTTAATAAATTTTAGCGGACTGATTGCCTTATAGTAGGTGAACCGTTCACCGATCGCCTCAAATTTTCTCATGGCTGTCAGTAAAATTTCCCTTGGATCTGTCAAACAACTTTTCCGCAACCGCCAGCATAATCTGTCTACCCAGTTGCTAGGATTGGGTTTAATTATTACGGTGAGTTTCGTCGCGATTGCTTTATTTGCGCCGCTATTACAAGCCGTCGGCTTACTTCAAGATCCACAAGACTTGTTAGGCTCTTCGATGCCGCCATATAATCCGATCAATCAGGCTCCTTCTTTACAGCATTGGTTTGGGACGAGTCGGGAGGGATACGATGTGTTTGCACGGACGCTGTTCGGCACTCAGGCGGCTCTGCAAGTAGTGATCTTAGCGACTTTGATGAGTTTGCTTATTGGCGTTCCGCTAGGCATGATCAGCGGCTATTTAGGTGGCAATCTCGATCGAGTCCTCCTCTTCTTGATGGATACGATTTACACGTTGCCTGGATTATTATTATCGGTAACGTTAGCATTTATCGTGGGTAAGGGTGTATTTAATGCAGCGATCGCGTTGAGTATTTCCTACATTCCTCAGTACTTTCGGGTGGTGCGAAATCAGACAGCCAGTTTGAAGACGCAAATGTTTGTCGAAGCGGCTCAGGCATTAGGCGCATCTACCAGTCATGTCTTGAAAAAATATCTATTTGCTAATGTGGTGCAAAGCGTACCAGTTCTATTTACGCTTAATGCGGCTGATGCGATTTTAGTGTTGGGTGGTTTGGGTTTCCTCGGCTTGGGTTTACCCGACGAGGTAGCTGAATGGGGACACGATCTCAAACAGGCTCTACCCGCACTTTCGACGGGGATTTGGTGGACGACGTTTTTTCCTGGTTTGGCTTTGACGTTGATGGTAACGGGTTTATCGTTGTTGGGTGAAGGTTTGAGTGAGTTGATTAATCCTAGGGAGAGAGGGCGGTAGTCTTGAAAGACTACTTGAGTTGCTGCGGAGATCTTTACCCCACCCCAACCCACCCCCTGTAAAGGGGAGGGGGCCGGAAAACCCCCCCCGTTTAAGGGGGGGGTGGGGGGGGAGAGCACCCGCGCAAACGAAGTCTAGCTGACATGTCGGTACGTGGTAGCC
>NZ_JANOJV010000275.1:0-16470 GCF_031418915.1 Chamaesiphon sp. VAR_48_metabat_135_sub
GTCACGAATAAAACCGATCCAGACTGGGAGCCGATTATGAAAAAGGCGGGCGCGATCGTCACCAACCAGGGCGGGCGCACCTGTCACGCCGCGATTATTGCCAGAGAAATGGGGATTCCGGCGATCGTTGGTTGTAGTGATGCTACCAGTGCGATCGCCACAGGGCAAGCGGTCACAGTCTCCTGCGCCGAGGGGGACATCGGGCGAGTCTATGATGGCTTGTTGCCATTTGAAATCATCGAGACAGAATTGAGCCAATTACCGCCCACCCACACCCAAATCCTGATGAATGTCGGCAACCCAGATGAAGCTCTGGGATTGGCGGCGATTCCCTGCGATGGGGTCGGTTTAGCTAGGGTTGAGTTTATTATTGCCAACCAGATTAGAGTCCATCCGCTGGCATTACTCAACTTCGATCTGCTCACAGATGCCACTGTCAAACGGGAGATTGCCAAGCTGACGTTATTCTATCCCCACAAGCCAGACTTCTTTGTTGATAAACTCGCTCATGGAATCGCCACGATCGCCGCAGCATTCTATCCTCGCCCCGTCATCGTGCGGATGTCCGATTTTAAGAGCAATGAGTACGCCAATCTCCTCGGTGGTCGTCAATTTGAACCCCATGAAGAAAATCCGATGATTGGCTGGCGGGGAGCTTCGCGCTACTACGATCCTTTATATCGATCGGCCTTCGCGCTAGAGTGCCAAGCTTTGAAGCGGGTGCGAGCAGAGATGGGATTGATAAATATCATCCCAATGATTCCGTTTTGTCGAACCCCCGCAGAAGGTCGCTGTGTCTTAGCGGAAATGGCTGAAAACGGTCTGCAACAAGGCGATAGCGGGCTGGAAGTATACATGATGTGCGAAGTGCCCAGCAACGTCATCCTGGCTGCCGAATTTTGCCAGATCTTCGATGGGTTCTCGATCGGTTCTAACGATCTCACCCAGTTAACATTGGGACTCGATCGAGATTCGGCTCTAGTATCCCACATCTTCGACGAGCGCAATCCCGCAGTAATGGCGATGGTGAAAATGGCAATTGCCACAGTCAAAGCCAACGGGCGCAAGATCGGCATCTGCGGACAAGCTCCCAGTGACTATCCTGAATTCGCCCGCTTTCTGGTGGAACAAGGTATCGACTCGATTAGCCTCAATCCCGATTCGGCGATCGAAACTCGCCTAGAAATTGCGCGAGTGGAAGCTAGTATGTAGCGGAATACTCTTTGGATCTCTTCCACCGATCTAAATTAACTCATATAAAGTGGTGCGTTGCTGATAATTTCGATCGATCTCCAGAATCGCACCTTGTAAATCCGCCACTGTCTGAGCAGTACCGCCTTCGGCTCCAGCCATTGTGGTAATATGCTCCTCCATCAGCGTTCCTCCGAGATCGTTACATCCCCAAGTTAATGCAGTTTGCGCGCCCGCTAGACCCAACTTGACCCAACTGGGTTGATGATTGGGAATATAGTTACCCAGAAAAATTCGAGCGACAGCGGTTAGCAAGAGATTATCGGCTAATACTGGTTGGTCTCGTCCGACTCGACTGCGTAGAGGTGCGGGTGCGGATTGTCCGACAAAGGGGAGGATGATAAATTCGGTGATGCGGGCGGGCGATTTCAACGCGATTGCTTGCTGTTGAATCTGTTTTAACCGATCTAAATGAGCGATTTGTTGGCTGGGTGTCTCAATATGTC
Source organism: Chamaesiphon sp. VAR_48_metabat_135_sub (assembly GCF_031418915.1). Lineage (NCBI taxonomy): Bacteria > Bacillati > Cyanobacteriota > Cyanophyceae > Gomontiellales > Chamaesiphonaceae > Chamaesiphon > Chamaesiphon sp. VAR_48_metabat_135_sub. The sequence goes on from NZ_JANOJV010000275.1 coordinate 1,698, forward strand.
CAGCTAACATCGTACTAGTAGTCGGCATCCCCAATCGATGGGCAGTAGTCACGATTTTAATCCAGGTAGCACTATCGATTTTTTCGGGACAAATTATCCGCCGGATATTATCATCCAATACTTCCGCCGCTGTACCTGGCATTGAGCCGACTCCAGCTTGTTGGAGCGCGATAATTACATCTGCATAGCTCAACCCATCTTGACGCGCGATAAACTCGACTTCTTGGGGCGAAAAGGCGTGAAGGTGGAGTTGGGGGAAAGTGGTTTTGATGGCGGTGACTAACTCTACATAATAATCCAGCGATCGACCATTGATTTTTGCACCTGGATGTAATCCCCCTTGCATACAGATTTCCGTAGCTGACAGCGCAACTGCATCTGCTGCTTTGGCTAAGATCTGTTCGGTATTCAGCCAGAAAGCACCCTCTGTACCTTCATCGCGCCGAAACGCACAAAAACTGCAATGCTGCTCGCAAATGTTCGTAAAATTAATATTGCGATTGATAACATAGGTGACAATATCGCCGACTTGAATTTGACGCAACCTGTCGGCTGTTACCCGAATTCGATCGATAATATCTGGATGGGTTTGAGCGATCAGTATTAATGCATCTGCTGTGGAAATGTCGTTAACGTCTAAGGCTCGATCGAGAATGCCATCGACGACGTTAATGTCTGAAGCAGTTGATGAAGTGGTAATTTCAGACATATCGACCTGTGGAGTTACCTGTTCATTTTAGTTAATATCGATTTCACTTAACAACAGATTTTATTGCATTAATTAGATCTGCTTCAGAATATGGTTTGGTGATGTAGACATCGACACCTTGTTTTTGTGCCCAAAACCTGTCTAAATCTCGATCGCGTGCCGTACAAGCAATGACAGGAATTTGCTCGGTATCGGGATATACTTTTAACAGACGACAGAACTCAAAGCCATTGACTCCTTCCATTGTAATGTCTGTAACGATTACATCTGGCTTTTCCTTTGCAGCTAATTCCATTCCATCTGCTGCATTATTTGTAGAGATAACTTGATAATTATTCTGCTCTAAATAAATAGTTATTAAGTCTCTTTCCGACTGACTATCTTCGACGACTAAGATTTTCTTCACTTCTTTAATTTTTCAAATCTAGGACAGTAATAAAGCAGTTTCAGACTATTTTACATGGGGACATAATATACTAATAGTAAGATAGATCCCAAACAAAAAATAATTTCAGTCTAGCAACCTCCAACTAAAACCTCAAGTGGAGCTGGCATAAAACTACTTTAGCACACAGATCGAAACCTGATTAACTTACGAAACTCTTGAGGCTCTTTTATTGATTCCAGCGTTGGTTAGTGTAGAGTTAATAGTATTCAATATATATACTTTAGACTTGAATATTGTCAGTATGTTTCAGAGAATCGAGCACCAAAAACTAGGGTACTGATGAAGCGCACCCCCCGAAAATGGTATTTTATCGCTTTTTGTATTGCTGCGTTAAAAAATTACAAGCAATGAATGCTTGTTCAGATCGATCGAAATATAGTTTTGGAGCTAGATCTAACCATCTACCTCCCGACTAATCATCGCATTACCACCTACCTTGCTTGCCAACCAACTCAGAAATCCAACTACAAAAATGGCCGTAAACGTTGCAATAATCGCATAGGTGTACAGGGCAGATAGGGAAGCTGCTTCTCCCAAAAACTTCTTAAAGGTAGCCTTAATTGCGTCATTCCATGCGAGTGCGGCGACAAAACCCAGGGATGCAGATGCCAAGGTAATCATGGTTTGCAAGAGGGCGCGAATTGTCGTCAGCGAGCGCATTCGTAGATCGGTTTGTCTAGACATAATGTTCGATTGATAAAATTTGGTAATTTTAGTCTAGCCTAGCAGGGGCGAAATTTTTTCCAATCGGGAAAGATTCGGAGTATGCTACCATCATTTCCTCGATCTAGGTTCTCTGGTAGCCAGAATCTCGCCAGTGTTATCATCAAAGTACCATAATCTATCTCTTGCAAAAGTTTGGAGGTTTTATAACAATCTCTACCACACCTGATTCATCGATCTAGACTTGCCAGGTTTTGGACTAAGTATGTGTAGAATTTGATAGTTTAACTCGATCGAATGTAACGCCCTATTCTGCACCTTTTGAGAAAAATCGATCGATCGGTTATCTTAGAGATAGATGCCAACATCAAGCTACTCGATCGCGTTAAGTCCACGATCGAACTTCTTAAACCGTCCTCTCTCATATCCAAAGGATTCTGGTCTTCCCACTACAAACATACTGGATATCATCCCAATTTATAGGGAATAAAAGGAAAGTTTCTGTACGTAGATCTTGGTTGATTTATAATATTGTAAATATTTTGCGAAACATCGATCGATAGCTAAAACTTCTCAAGCACTCAATGATTTTATCTTTTCGTTCGCGAAGTATAATTTAGGTAATCAATCCTGCCACATCGGGTAATTTTTGCCCATATTTCTTCGCTATTTCTAACCACAGATCGCGAACGATCTTTAACTCATTGAGAGCATCCTCTAAGGTTTCTCCTTGAGCCAAACAGCCTTTCAATACTGGAATTTCGACAACATAGCCGCCTTCCTCACAGGAATAAGTTACAGTTGGATATTCCATTAGTCTTCTTCCTCTAGTTCTGTATCTGCTGACTCGATTAATTCCAAGACCTTTTGGACATAGATCGTTTTTACTTTATTGTTATGAATGGGAATCGCAAAGATTGTTTCCGCATATACAAAAACATGGTGACTGTCTGTAACTTTATCTAAGTAAAATCCTTCATATTCTAATAAATTACGAAGATCGGCAAACGTTGAATTTTGGGGACTATTCGTGAGCCGCTGAATCAGTTTTTCTCTTTTACCCATAGTCACCCCAGTTAAATTAATTCATTTTTAAAAACCAAGAATCATTCGTCGATTTCTTGGAGAATTAGCGAAATCTCATCATAATGAGCCTCTGCATAATCCCACGCATTTGCTAAATCTGTGGCTGTAAGCTGGGGATATATCTGAAGTAGATCTGCGTCGCTACAGCCGAGCTGTTTGGCATTTACTAGCTCCCAAACGGCGATTTGAGTATTAGTGATTTTTGCACTACCGCTAAAAATTGGTGGGGTTGGTGCGGTTCCCGCTGGGGTAGTCGCCAAACTTTGAGTTAATAATTGAATGATGTGTTCCTTTTGAGCAGGAGTTAGGGCGAGTAACTGGGATTCTAGGTCTGAGAGCGTCATAATTTAAGATAGCCTGAGATAATCCAAGTTGTTAGTCAAGATATAAGCACCGATCGACTTTTGTCTCCAACCCTTTTGCCAGAAACAGTTACGACTTACGACTTACAACTTACGACTTACCTTTATAGATTCTATTATGCCTTACAGCCATCTTGATGAGAGCAACGGACACAAATCATTTCAACTACCTGGCTCGCGCCCTCATTATAATCCCGATCGACCTGGACAGGTCGAGCATGTCAGTCTGGATTTGGTTCTGGACATTCCCAATCGCAGCTTTTCAGGGACTTGTGCGATTCGGCTCAATCCCGTGCGAAATGCGATCGAATCCTTGACGCTCGATGCTGTGGATCTGAAGATCGATCGAGTCGAAATTGATGGTACCGATTGCGAGTTTAATTATGATGGGGAACTATTACATATTCCAGTTAAAGTTAATGTAATTGCTGGCAAGATCTTAGATTTAATTATTCATTATGAAGTAGATAATCCGCAGCGTGGATTGTATTTTATTCAACCTGACGAACATTATCCTGATAAACCTACGCAGGTTTGGACACAGGGTGAAGATGAAGACTCGCGGTTTTGGTTTCCCTGTTTTGACTATCCTGGACAACTAGCAACTTCGGCAATTCGGGTACAGGTACCAAAGGATTTTATGGCTATTTCTAATGGTGAATTAGTCGAACAAACTACCTTTGGTGAAGATCGGGTTTATCAATGGATGCAGAAGGAGATTCATCCGACTTATTTAATGACTTTGGCGGTGGGACGGTTTGCTGAAATTGCTGACGAGTGGAATGGTAAACCTGTTACATATTATGTCGAAAAAGGATTTGAAGAATCAGCAAAGCTGAATATGGGTAAAACTCCGCAGATGATTGAGTTCTTTAGTGAGAAGTTTGGTTATCCTTATCCTTTCCCTAAATATGCTCAAGTTTGTGTTGCTGATTTCATCTTTGGGGGGATGGAAAATACTTCAACGACGCTATTGATGGATCGATGTTTGCTGGACGAACGGGCATCATTAGATAATTTTAATACTGAAAGTCTAGTTGCTCATGAATTGGCACATCAATGGTTCGGCGATCTAGTTGTAATTAAGCATTGGTCTCATGCTTGGATTAAGGAAGGGATGGCTTCTTATTGCGAGGTATTGTGGACCGAGCATGAATATGATAAGGATGAAGCGGCTTATTATCTATTAGGTGAAGCTCAAAGTTATCTAAGTGAAGATAGCAGCCGTTATCGCCGTCCAATTGTGACGAATATCTATCGAGAAGCGATCGAACTATACGATCGACACCTCTACGAAAAGGGCGCATGTGTCTATCATATGATTCGGACAGAATTAGGCGATGAATTGTTCGATCGATTCGTCCATACTTTCGTCAATGATAATGCTCACAAGACAGTGGAAACGATCGATCTGTTACGTGCGATCGATAAATCTACTGGACGTAATTTGGCGTTCCTCTTCGATCAATATGTCTATCGGGGCGGACATCCAGATTATAAGGTTGCTTATAGTTGGGATGGGGATAATAAATTAGCAAAACTTACGGTTACTCAAACTCAAGCTAAAGAAGGAATTCATACCCTCACAAATGACTTATTCGATCTGAAAATTCCGATTGGATTTGGATACGTCAAAGATGATATGGCTGATGTCAAAGTTACCAAAATTCGGATCTACGAAAAAGAACAAGTTCTCTACTTCCCCCTCGAAACAAAACCCGATTTCATCAGCTTTGATGTCGGTAATAACTATTTAAAAACCGTCACCCTCGAATATCCCCTACCTGAACTCAAAGCACAGCTCAAGTCTGACCCCGACCCAATCTCGCGGATTTATGCGACAGCAGCGATCTCTAAAAAAGGCAACCTCGAAGCCGTTACCGCTTTAACTGAATGCCTAGCAAATGAAGAATTCTGGGCTGTCCGACTCGAAGCCGCTCAACAATTGGCTAAAATCAAACTCGATATCTCCGCAACTAATCTGATCGCCGAAATCGGTGACGAAGATGCATTTGTCCGTCGGGCGATTGTCGATGAATTAGGTAACATCAAAACACCCCAAACCTACGCCGCAATTAAACAACTCGTTGAAACAGGCGATGCCAGCTATTACGTCGAAGCCGCCGCCTGTCGCGCTCTCGGTGGGATGACAACCGCCAGCCTCAAAGATAAGCAGGAAGAAGTAATTACCCTCCTCACTAACGTCCTAAATACCCGCGCTGGTTGGAATGAAGTTGTGCGTGCAGGTGCAATCGGCGGTTTAGCCAAAATGACCGATTCACCCATTGCTCTAAATACCGTTCTAGAGTACGTTAAACCTGGCGTACCTCAACCACTGCGTTTACCCTCAATTCGTGCCCTTGGCGCAATTTCTCAAGGTCAATCAGAGGCAAATCTGACAGTGATTATCGAGAAATTAGCCGAACTTTCTTGCGAGTCCTTCTTCCTAACTCAAGTATCAGTAGTCAACGCCTTGAGCCAGATGGAAACCGTCAAAGCGATCGGCGTATTGCAAGGATTAGCCAGTCAAAGTCCCGACGGACGAGTCAAACGGATGGCGGATGAAGGGGTGCAGAAGGTACAGAAGAAAATCGGTTCGGATAAAGCAGTGAAACAATTACGTGAGGAATTGGAAGAGGTCAAGAAAACGAATCAAGAATTGAAGAGTCGGTTGGAAAACTTAGAGGTCAAAAGCAAACAGTCAACAACAATAATTTGAGTCTCAAATTATTGCCACTTTCAATACCTTCGCCAGTGTTGATTGTAGTATTAGATCCATTGGTAATACCACGTTGACGGCCAGTGGCTGTCATCTTATCACCGCCAGTACCAATATCGATCGAGCCATTATTCTCAATCCCCGCACTGTCGTCGCTAGTGGTAGCACTACTAGTAATAGTATCGTTACCACTAAGGGTATTGGCATTACCAAATCTGACCATCTTGACAATCCCTAAGAGCAGAATCATTTCAGCTTCATTTGTAAGCGTTAGTGTAGAAAGATCTATTGCCATAGCCAGAAGCAGTATATTTTGATGCGTCGGTACTTGAATTTAACACTGATATAGTCTAGTTACTCAGCTCTTGACATCCTGTAATTCATAGAGTAAATTGAAAATACATACAGGTTTGCCAGCGAGTTTCCCATGTAGTCTTCTACCTCTCCACATTTAACTAGTAATTAATAGTTCTGAGCGACGATATTCAGCCTCCGCCATTTTCATGTGTGATTTTTCAGGCGAGTTTAAAATCCCGAATTAGAACCTTAATTACGACTTACAAGTTACCAGTTAAGACTTATATTGTTGCCTTGAGAGGGGAACTTCAAATGCTAATGCAAAAATATCCGAGAACTCCACATATTGAGGGTTCTAGAGAACAGCCTGGGGATGAAGATTTAGATAACGTACCATTTAGTGCGATTCAGCAAAGCCGACGCTCCGCGAACGCCAATGAGTATGTAGTAATAGAGGAAAAAGTTGACGGTGCAAATGCCGCAATTAGCTTTGATAAGCAAGGACAATTACTATTGCAAAGTCGCGGACATTATTTAACAGGTGGCCCTCGCGAACGCCATTTTAACTTATTTAAACAGTGGGCACATAGTCATTATGCTCCATTATGGGATACTTTAGGCGATCGATATATCTTGTATGGTGAATGGCTTTATGCCAAACATACAGTGTTTTACGATCGGTTACCGCATTATTTCTTAGAATACGATTTACTCGATCGATCGAGTGGTCAATTTCTCAGCACGGTAGCGCGACGAGAGTTGTTAAAAGGATTGGCTATAGCCTCTGTACCCGTGTTACTAGAGGGTAATTTACAGTCTCACAAACAGCTCGTTAGTCTCTTGCAACAGTCCCATTTTATTCAGACTGGACATATTGATAGACTGCGCGAACTTTGTCTAGAACAGGGTTTGAATGCAGATTTAGCAATTCAACAAACTAACCAAAGTTCGTTGATGGAAGGACTGTATATCAAGGTGGAAACGCCTGAGTTGACTATCGCTCGATACAAGTACGTTCGAGCGGACTTCTTGACGACAATTTTACAGTCTGAAAGTCACTGGCTAAATCGTCCGATTATTCCTAATCAATTGCTGGCTGGAGTTGATTTATTTGGGATGGATTAATCGCTAGAAAGTCAGACAATATTAGGATTAATTGAATTAAGTCCTGAATTGTAGCTGTAGGGTGGGCATTGCCCACCCTACAGCTACAGCTTTGCTATTTCCTCAAACCCATTGAAACAGACTTTTAATCTACTAGTCTAATTCAGTAGACTTGAGCCGTTAGATTTATCTACTGGCGATTGGAGATAAATCACAATAACTTAACAGTAAATAATATAGCTATGAATAATATAGCGATCGACAAAAACACAACCTGGACATTCCCCTATTGTCCAACCTCACCATATTTACCAATTAACTGGACAGAAATTCTAGTCCAATTCCCCTGTTTACAATCTCTAGCTAAATGCGAACAAAATCCAATCTATCATGCAGAAGGAAATGTCTGGATACATACTCAATTAGTCTGTGAAGCATTAGTTTTACTACCAGATTGGCAAGTAATGAATGTACGAGATCGATCGATCTTATTTACAGCCGCGTTATTCCACGATATTGCTAAACCAATGGCGACACAAGTTGCTGCGGATGGCAAAATTACCGCCAAGGAACATGTGAATTTAGGTGCTAAGATGGTGCGGAAAATTTTACAGAATTTGCATACACCATTTGCAATTCGGGAGACGATTGTGGCGATCGTTCGATATGAAAGTTTACCATTATGGTTTTGGAGTAAATCGCAACCATTACGATCGATTATTAAGGCTAGTCAATTAGTTCGATGTGATTGGTTAGCATTGATGGCAGAGGCTGATGTCAAAGGACGTATTTGTGCAGATCGAGAGAGACAGTTAGAAACGATCGAGTTTTTTAGAGAATTTTGTCAGGAGCATAATTGTCTCGATCGATCCTATCCTTTTGCTTCCAATTTAAGTCGATTTATTTACTTCCACAAAGAAGATGCAGATCCGACTTATGCCGCTTTTGATGATACTCGCTTGGAAGTTATTTTAATGAGTGGTTTACCTGGTACGGGTAAGGATTATTGGATCGAACACAATCATCCAGATCTACCAGTTGTATCCCTCGACAGATTACGAATCGAGATGAAAATTTTGCCTACAGATGAACAGGGAGAAATTATCCAAGCAGGTAGAGATCTGGCTAAAGGATATCTGCAATCTGAGACACCATTTATCTGGAATGCGACAAATATCGTCAAACCGATTCGATCTGGTTTGATTCGCTTATTTGCTGGCTATCGTGCACGAATTCGGATCGTTTATTTGGAAGTCCCAATCGATCGAGTATTGCAGCAAAATCGCAATCGCAAAGCTCAAGTTCCAAATAATGTAATTTATCGTTATCAAGATCGATTAGAAATCCCCGATCTTACAGAAGCTCATCAAGTAGATTATTTTGTCGATGTATGATGCGGCGAATTGGTGCGTTATGCTGCTTCGCGCTAACACACCCTACGAAAACTATTAATTCTCAATTCTCAATTAAAAAGTTGTGTCTAAGCAAAAAACAGAAAAACAAAAAATGGCGACGATTACGGAAGTGTATAGCAGAATTATCTGGGATACCAACCTCAATCGCAATATGTTTATCGCCGGATTTCACGAGCGAATATCTGATGCTGTCAGAGAGAAACCACTGGCGCAGTGGGATGATAATAGTGATATTCCTTGGCATCGGATTCGCTATATTCGTTGTGGTGAGACGATTGTTTGGGATCGAGAAAATCGGATAGATTTGATTTCAACCAACCAATTACCTGAGATTGCTTGGAAATCAGATATTGGCGGATCTAATCGAGCAGATTTAGCTGCTTTCATTGCTAATAATCAAGTTCAGTTTCAACCAAGAGATATTTATGCATACGATCTCGATGGATGGAAAGTATCTACAGGTGTGCTGAAGTCGATCGATCTAGATAATAATCTGACGATCGTTAGTTACAATATTTTGTCTAATCTCCACGATGCAGATAAAATTTACACAGATAAACGCTTGCCAGTTATCTTGGCAGAATTATCTAAAACAAATGCAGATATCATTGCACTCCAGGAAGTAACGCCAGAATCACTCGCATTTATTTTGGCGACGGATTGGGTAAAAGATTATTTTATTTCTGAATCTCCTAGTGGAAATAATGTCAAACCTTATGGCAATCTGTTAATGTCTCGTTGGGTATTTAATCTCATCGAATATCAGTTTTCAGGACACAAAAGAGTACTAATTGGCAATTGGAATATTAACAATCAATCTGTTCATCTGGCTAATATTCATCTCACTAGCGATCGAGGTGATAATGCTTTCCAAAAGCGAACACAGCAGTTAGCAACAGTTATCGGCTATCTCCAACAACAAGCGGGAGATCGATTTATTGTCGGTGATTTTAATACGCGCGGTGACGAGCAAGACGAAATTATTAATCATGGTAATTTTATCGACTTGTGGAAAAAGTTATATCCAGAGCAAGCTGGTTACACATTCGATCCGCCTACTAATCCTTTAGCAATGTTAATGAGTCTAGAAGGAAAACCCTCTAGACTCGATCGCATTTTATGGTGCTCAGATATAGAAAAGTATTATCAACCTAAATTGATGTATTTATTTGGTTGTAAATCTTTCATTAGTAACGATAAACAGCTTTATCCTTCCGATCATTTTGGAGTCTGTGGAGTTTTTAAAATCTCTCAAGCCACTCCAAATCATACTCCAGCCGCTCGTATAGATTTGACGACAATTGCGCCGGTATATGAAAGTATGCTGGCAATTATTCCACCTGAAGAACTATTTCCGCCAATTCAAGCAATTCGCCAACAATATGACTCCGCTAGGTTCGCCCGCATCCCACCGCATATTACCTTACTCTGTGGCTTTTTACCCGATCGATATTTTGAGGACGTGGTAGATATTATTGCGCCTATATTGGCTAAAATTCCACCATTTACTGTCACATTGGCCGATTTTCAGATATTTACTCATCATAAGACTGCAACCGCTTATTTGCACCCGATAGTTAAACCAGAAGGAGCATTGCACGAACTGCAAAATGTACTGTATCAGTTATTCCCCCAGTGTTACGAACAAAGTACCAAAACTATCGATGGATTTAATCCCCATTTGAGTGTCGGACAATTTGCCAATTTCAGCGAGGCTGAGGTAAAACTACCCCAATGGCATCCACTCAAGTTTACTGTCGATTCAGTGGCTTTGGTGAGCCGTCGTCGCGATGAACCTTGCGTTATTAGGCATATGGTTGGTGTCGGCAAACTTCTGCCTAAAGTTGTAGAAAGAGGGGAATTAGTAGATCTAATTGTCAAGCTGGAACCAGATTTAACAGATATCGAACGATCTCAAAGAGAAACAGTATTAGCTGTAGTCAAACAAGCTTGTACTGAATGTTTAGGATTTGAAGCATCTTTACATTTATTCGGTTCGGCGCGATTGGGGGTGGAAAATTCTGACAGCGACATCGATGTTGTCTGCTTGATTCCTGACTTTGTTTCTGGCAAGAGATTTCTGGTTCAAGTAGAAGATTCTTTGACAGGATTGTGCGATCGATCTCAAGTTATCCTCGATGCCAAATTCCCATTATTGCGGGTGCAGATTGAAGGTGTCTCACTAGATTTACTTTATACCCAAGTAGAAATATTTGATGGATGGGAAAATGTAGATATTCGCGATCTTAGCTCTCGAATCAAGAATACTAAATTTATCACCGGCTGTTGGGATGCAGATGTGACGATCGATTTAGTCCAGCAGCAGATACCACTCAATCGATTTCGACTACTATTAAGATCTGTCAGGGTATGGGCAAAATCTCGCAAAATACATGGAAATTCTTGGGGTTTTCTCGGTGGATTTTCTTGGTCTTTACTCTGTGCATATACCTGCATTAATTACAGTGCCAAAGATAAATCTGTTGAAGCATTAATAGCTCACTTTTTTCAGATATTGAGTAGTCATAATTGGCATCAAGTTATTTATTTAACGGATGCAGGTAAACAATACATGCCTCAATTACCTCAAGATCTATTACCAATCGTTTCCTCGATCGAACCCTGTAAAAATACAGCGCGAAATGTCACCCGTTCAACCGCTAAAATCTTGCAAAGTGAGTTTGTCAGAGGTGCGGAAATTTCAGCCCAAATACTTTTAGGTAAAGATGAATGGATGTCTTTATACGAACCAATTAACTTATTAGTAGGCTCGAATACTTTATTAACGATCGCCATAACCGATCTAGACAATGAAGAACTCCAAAAAAGTAGCAGCCTTTTGGAAGCTTATATAATTGGACTAGTAATCCAACTCGAACAACTCGATGTTTTTGTTCGCCCTAATCCAACATTTGAAAAAAATGGAAGCACGAAAAATTTTACATTATTTCTAAAAATACCTGCCAATTGTGAAATTATGTCGATCGATCGACTAACGCAAGATTTTATTACTCAGTTGAATGGAGTTGGTAGCAGCACCCAGATAACCCTGTCTCTAAACAGTACAACGTGATAAGTAGATAAAAATTATTGTCCGATCTGCTACCCTGAAGTTACTTGTTGATGATAAAATCGATTGAATGTAAAAGTTCGATTGATTCCCTCAATCTGAAGTTCTGCAATAAATATTTAAAATTTAATCGAAATTAATAATTTATTATGACTGAATCTATTGCTACACTAATTAACTCAGAGAATAAAGGCGATCGCATCACTGCCTTGAACATGGTGAGAGAACTCGAACCTACTATTGCTTTTGGCTATATCAAGCAATTGGTAACAGATAATAACACCCGCGTTCGATATGCTGCAGTGAGTCAATTGGCAACAATAGGATCTGTAGATCTGACTGAAAGTTTCACTATTTTACGCGATCGATTGATTGACGATCCAGAGCCAGATGTTCAAGCCGCAGCAGCAGATGCTATCGGCGCACTCAAGCTTACTGCCGCATTCGACGATCTCCAACATCTCTATGAAACTACGCCAGAGTGGTTGGTTCAGTTTAGTATTATTGCTGCTTTGGGTGAATTGGGAGAGCCGCGTGGGTTACAATTATTGCAAACCGCTCTAACAAATGAAACTACTCTGATTCAAACTGCAGCGATTGGCTCGATCGGTGAATTAGGCGATCCTGATGGTGTCGAAAGTATCATCCCATTTGTCACTCATCCTGATTGGCAAATTCGCTATCAACTCGCTCGCGCTCTGCGTAATTTAGGTGGTGAATTAGCCGCTCAAAATCTGGCGATTTTAGCAACTGATGATGTCGAACAAGTTGCTCTAGAAGCACAGGGAAATTAGTTAATTTTTGCGTTACTGTTACATCCCCGAATTCTTCTCGAAGAATTCGGGGATGTGTCCTCACCCTATCCAATATCCTAAAGATTTAACTCTGCTTCAAGATTCTCGATCGATTGAATCCCGCGTGGATCTCCGAGCTTGAGTAGAGCAGCTTTGGCATCGTCTCTGACACCGAGATCTGGATCTTCTTCTAATACTTGAATCAGCGCATCGACAGCAGTGGCATAGACAACATTAGACGGTAATTCTCGACACAATCGGCCTAATGACCAAGCACAATTACTGCGGACTGCTGCTAGTGGATCTTTAATTAAAGCTTCGATAATTGGGGGTACAGTGGCGATGACAGCCTCATAACTGAGATCTGCGGCTTGACCGAGGGAACTAGCCGCCCACAGCCGTACAGCCGGAATATCCACCTTGAGAGAGCGTAATAGCGGCTTGAGGGCGCGACGATCTCGACAGTTTCCCAATGCCCAAACAATGCCCTTACGAGCATAACCATTCCAATCTCGATCGAGTTGGTTAATTAGCGGTTCGACCGCATCAGGGCTGGGATTGCGTCCTAGGGCGTAGGCAGCCGAAACTCGCACCAGGGGGCAAGGATCGGTTAAGAGTCGAATCAAGTGGGGAATCGCCCGAGCATCTTGAATTTCGCAGAAAGCTCTAGCCGCCAGCATTCTCTGGGTAGTAATAGGATCGGAGAGTAATGGTAACATCTCCTCTGGATTGGGTCTGATGGGTTCTGGATTGGCATCCAACACAGCCAAAGTATCCAGATCGTCAAGAGGACTATCTAGATCCGTGTCATCCTCTAGGAAGTTTAGATCGTCTTCATAAACCATAATAGATACTCTAACCTACGCCCATCCCTGAAATTTAGCCCAAAATTCCACATCTGCCAACCAACCGATGTCGCGAACAGATATCGACTGGATTATTAATAGCATCGACAGTTGTCCAGTGGAGAGGCTCCGCTAACTACTGCTCATGGCATTATAGCAAAGTGGTGGTAGCCAGAACGATGTTCGTGGCCAAGACAATCGCCTCAAATGCGAACAATTGTGAGCTATGTAACAACTATCTAGTCATTCTTGGGTAAAATAAAGTTAGTGGTGCGACTTAAATCCTCTGTCAGTGCAGGGATTGGCATCAATATCGAGTTAAATATATTTATCACATGGAATCTAGTGCCCCGTCTGGCAAATCTAAAACCGAACCTCCTCCACATAGGTGGGGAGAATTCTGGGGAAGTGCGATCGCGATTTTTACGCTGATCTTACCTGTCGCTGCGATCGTTCACTACTCGCCAGCCAGTCGCGTCCAAGCTTTACCCGATTTACCAGCGACAGAGATACCCGAATGAGATAAAGACCGATTCGGACTCTAAACATCTACTAACCAATTCCCAATCCCTAGTAAAATGCAAGCAGGGGAATAAATATTCCCCAGTCTTTTTTGAATTGGAGAATTTTGCTTTGGACTTATCCCTCATTCCCGCTCAACCTAAATTCGGGATTATCAACGTTTTAATCGAAATTCCCGCTGGTAGTAAAAATAAGTACGAATTTGACAAAGATCTGAATGCAATGGCACTCGATCGAGTGTTGTCATCCTCTGTACACTATCCCTGCGACTACGGTTTTATCCCCAATACGCTCGGTAACGACGGCGATCCACTCGATGGCATGGTCATCATCGACGAACCTACTTTTCCTGGCTGCGTGATTGCCGCACGGCCGATTGGGATGCTAGAAATGATCGATGGTGGCGATCGAGATGAGAAAATTCTCTGCGTTGCTGATAAAGATCCTAACTATGCTCATGTAACATCGCTCAAAGATATTCCCCAACATCGCTTGGATGAAATCTCGGAATTTTTCAAGACATACAAGAATCTAGAGAAAAAAGTCACTGAAATCCTCGGCTGGAAAGATGTCGATGCTGTCATGCCTCTAGTTCAAGAATGTGTTGCGGCGGCTAAGAAATAGGCGGAGTGAAGGAGTTGGGGAGTTCGGGGGTTGGGGAGTTGGGGAGTAATTTTGTAAGGTCATAATAAATACTCCACACCCCCACACCCCCACACCCCCACACCCCCACACCCCC
>NZ_JANOJV010000276.1:0-14488 GCF_031418915.1 Chamaesiphon sp. VAR_48_metabat_135_sub
TGGACGGATTCTATTATTCCTTCTCGCAATAAGTTAACGGTGATTGCTGCTGCTTTGGTACGTGCCATTGAGGAGGGGGGAGTTGGGAGGGGGGAGAGGGGTATTTGATTTGATTTGCGGCGGAGATTTTTACCCCACCCCAGCCCTCCCCTTTCAAAGGGGAGGGGGTAAGAGCATCCCTTTTATCAGGGGATGGAGCTAGCTCCCCCCCTTTATAAGGGGGGGTTGGGGGGGGTAAGGTTTTAGCTTCGCTGGCTAATGTGTATCGATCGATATCGGCATCGGGAAAGCGATAATAAAGACGAATCTGTTGGAGTTGACGATTGGTAGCGAGGAGGGGTTGCTCATCCCAAAGGCGAATATTCCGAATGATGCGATCGTTTTCTCGAATCTTTTGCTCGGTGAGATTTGCCTGGGGATTAAAAGTTGCGGCAGCAATATTATCTAGTCCGAAGGCTTGACGAGTCAAGGCGATCGTCCGGCGAATATAGGGTGATTCGCGGGCTAATTCATTCGGTTGGACTAATAATGCTTGAACGATCGCTGGTACGATCGAATGAGTAGCGATCGACATTACTAGATATAAGCCCAAAGCCAAACTTAGCGGACGATTGTTAATCTGGTGGGGAAAATAGATCGATCGCCAGATTAAATATGCCCCGATCGCGAATGCTAAAATACTTAACGCTTGATTAGCTGGTAACTGGACATGAATATCTGTATAACTAGCCCCATAAGATACGCCACGCGGGGAATACAGCAACTCATAACAACTCAGCCAATAGCTAAAACTCACGACTAACATCAAAACCCCACCCAATCCAGATAGATGGCGTTGTTGAGCGCGAGAAAATCCCAGAAACTTCCCTTGACTGAGACTATCGCCAGATAATAAATACGTCAAAATAACAGCGACGAATCCATACAAACACATTCCCACCAGCCAAAATTCTACCAGTTCCGCAACTGGTAAACCGAAGATATAGTTACTAATATCTCGATCGAACACCGGATCGCGATGCTGAAAATCAGTAGCCTGAAAATAAGGTAATACTCGCATCCATTGCCCCGAAACCACCCACGCGATCGAAATACTTAATATCGGCGCGATCGATCCTAGCAAAAAGCGGGGATAAATGAGCGTTGCGATCGACCAAATCCCTGCACCCATCGCCATCCAACCATGTCTGTGTAGCTGTTCCACCATCTGCCAGATTGCCTCTGGACTCAATAACACTGGTGCAGGTGGTGTAATATCGGGCAAATTGGGATCGATATTCCATTGACTCATCACTACCCGTAGATAGTGGATGAAAATTCCTCCAATTAGCAAGCTTAAACTGATCGTCATAGGCAGCAACCAGCGGAGATTTAAGACTGTCGAAATCTGCTGCGATTCTAAATCGATGCCACCGCGATTTATAGCTGGTTTTTGACCATTTATTTCAGTTATTCTCGTGCCGAGAGGCTTTGCCAACGGGTAAGGATATTTGAGGCGTTGGGCTAGTGCGAGATTACCCAGGAGATAAACTGCTGTCAGGATAAATATTCCCACCCCCAATAGCCCTTGGGTGCTCAAGCGCAGCAAATACATCGGCAAATAGCCAACTTCCTCAAACCACAGCATCTCGGCACCCAGACGCGCGATAAGTTTGATCGATAACCACAAGAGGATAAGACCGATCGATAATACTATTAGATAATTTCGTTTTGCCGATTTTGAGAGTGATAATTGCACGATAGCTCTAGTGAATTTCACCAACTTAAATCTATTAACCAATCGTTGGATAATATCGATCGCGTATTCGAGTGCAATATGCCCCAATATTATCCAATTGTTGTGCGTTCTTTTTTATCGGTGAATCAAAGTACTGAAGCTTTACGAACTGTCGGTTGTGACGAGTCGAACTCATTATAGAACAAAATAACTATAAAACATATCCCCGATTTCTTGAAGAAATCGGGGATATTCTATCATCACCTGCAAATAAATTAACCGCGACCACTAGGTGCGTTATTTTTAGTGGGAGGTACTTCAGGGGCGATCGGCGTAGTCAGCATGGGGCTTGCTTTACAAGGGCAGCCAACACCACCACCAGCAATCACCATAAACTGATTGAAGTCGCTACCTTTGCCGGAAATTCCGTCATTCCAGCCAATTTTGACACCTTGAGTGCCTAGAGCGGTAGCATCATTATTGAATTTGGCTAATTGTGAGCCACCATTTTTGTCGGGAACAGAGTAAACAGTAGTTGTGCCCTTACCTTTAACTGTTGATTCCAGATAAAGTGTATAGGGAGTCCCCGACTTGAAGGTAAATTCGGCGAAGGGTTTTCTAACCGATTTACCAGCAGTACCCGTGTAAATTTTACCTGGTTTATCTTGAGCGCGAGCTTCACTAATTAAGGGTGTTTTCTCATTAGTTGCCAGATTGAGCACTCCAAAGGTGGACTGAGCGGAGTTGTTGGAACTTAGAAATTGGAATTCAACAATTGTATCCCGATCGAATTGAACGGTTTTGTCATTGAACTGTTCGGCTGCGCTTGCAGACTGAACTAGAGTACCTAACGCTGCTGTTGCTATCGCGCCACAGCTAATGAGTAGGCTCCGAAATTTAGAAATTTGTGTCATGTCGATCGATCCTGACTTTTGATAGTCGATTATCAGCAAACTTGTCTAGTGTGTGAAAATTCAAGCAGGAGAGAGTGAATAAAACACTCCCTGCCTAAATTTTAGATCCTGTCTATAAATTCAATCCCGATTACCACAGTGGGCTGAACACCACAGTAGTTTCCGCTGGACTATTATTCTTCACGGATTCGAGAAACTCACGACCCTCAGCTTTTGCAGCCGCGAGTTCTGCTGCTGCTTCGGCTTCGGCTGCTCTTGCGGCGATCAATTCTGGGCGATCTGGAGCTTTAGTTCCCACGAGATCGGCATTAAGACAACCACAATCTTCTGGAGCACTCTTCGCGAGTGCATAACGCACGGGACTAGTATTCGATGCATTAGGTTGAGCTGCTTCGGCTTGAGCTAGTGCGGCTGCGGCTCGTTGATAATTACCTTCGGCAAGATTAATTCTCGCGCCGATATTGCCAGCCCGAGCGATCGTGCCAGAGCTAAATCCCCGCGAGCTGGTGCCCAGTCGAGAGTTGCCACCATTGGCCCCAGTAGCATTACTCCGGTTCCCGCCACTACCGATATTCTGTCCAGGAGCATTACCGACATTGATGCCGCTAGCATTACTCCGGTTTCCACCACTACCGATATTGAGACCAGTGCCATTACCGACATTGATACCGCTACCATTGCTCTTGTTACCACCACTGCCGATCGGTATACCAGTACCATTACCAACATTGATGCCAGTAGCATTACTGCGGTTACCACCACTACCGATACTCAGACCACCGCCACTCTTGACTTGAGCGATGAGGGTAGTACCCCGATCGATCCGCGTATTTTGGGGTCTGAATTGTTCGGTTGCAGTAGCAGACTGAACAAAACCACAAAATGATGTTGATGCGATCGCGCTACAGCCAACGATCGCTCTCTGATATTTAGATATGTTTAGCATTGACATCCAACCTTACTTAGTTGTTAATTATCGACAATCGATCTCGAAATCGTTGTAACCTATTATACACCCGTCATCGCTGGGCAAAAAACCAGCGATTTTAAAAGTTAAAGGCTACACTTGCACCAAGGATAAATCTAGCTCCATCCCCACCACCAGTAATATCGCGAACAGCAGGGGTGATTACTAAGGGGAAGTTATCGAACGGTGCGATCGATATCCCTGCACCCAAATCATCTCCCGTCCATTCCACGATCGCGCTCACTGGTCTAGCAACCCGTACACCAAGCGAACCAAAGACATTTAGTCCAGTTCGATCGAGACCACCATTAGGATCTGATGGCAAGAATACACCACTTCCCACTCCAGCAGTCACCGCCACACGGCTGAAGGCTTGATTGATATCCTCACGAGTACGGAAGATCTTGGTACCAACAGCATAGTAAGAATTGTTGGGGTAGTCAGAACCGGGACCATTTTGACCGCCACCAAACTGGATTTTGGCAAATTGGTTCCAACCAATTGCGACAGCAGTATCTTCACCCAATCTCCTGTGAACTTTGGCATTGAAGGCACCGCTACCAAATCCCGTACTAGTACCGAAGCTATTCAGGCTATATGATAACTCGACACCAACAGCATTGACTGCATCACCCAATCCAATCCCAATTCCGGCTTCACCATCAGATTTTTGGGTAAACCTAGTGCGGTTTTGATAGCTCAGTGAGAAAAAGACGAGATTATTATCAGCACCAAACCCAACTGGATTAAAGATCGAAAAGCTGGGAGAGGCTTTTGGCTGATAAGTGGTAAATTTATCCTCAACTGGTGCCCCTGGAGTATTTTTGATGTTATTTAGCTGCTCTTTTAAGTCCTTACTGTCCGAATTAGCAGGACTAGCAGGTGTTGGAGCTGGAGGGGGTGGGGGTGGAACTTGAGCTAGAATGCCTTTGAGCACCACTGGTGTGGTGGTGATTTGCAGATTAGCGGCATCAGCATTTACGGCATTGATGCGGGGTTTTACTTCGGAGCTAGCGTAAGAAGCTGTTGCCGTCGACAGCGACAGCATCCAACAACAACTAACGTAACACAGTAATTGCTTCATGATGGAAATTTTCCAAATATCTAAAGAGTAAAGGCGTAAATTTTATGTAACTAAAATTGAAAGCAGTGGTATGTGGAGCAGAAGTATCAGCTAAAATGCTTAGACAAATCTAACTTTAATATCCTCACTATATTTTTACAAATATTAGCATGACTTTAATTAAGATTGTTAGTCATATTACTTAATCCAGACCTATTCTGAGTATAGTTTTTATGTTTAGTATTGACAAGGATGAAGTCTATAATCGATCTAGATAGTCGTGAATTAGTCGGTCTGAATTCCGCAATATATATAGGAAATATTGGCTAGTTTGTATAGATTACAAGTCAATCTCTAGCAATGTCTGGTATAGATCTAAATATTTGATCGATCCAAAGACTAGAACTATTTGTTGATTGGTGAAGCTGTCTGATGATTTCAGTAAAAATACTTATAAGCGGTGTACTTAAAAATTTGCGAAATCGATCTTATCTCTCGATCGGAGATCGTTAGATATCTCCTATTGTACCCATGAGATTATCTAAAATATCTAATCGCGATCGATATCTATAAAATTGATACTATTGTTGCGAACCTTGTGACAAACATACTGCTGTAATTGTTCCCACTTGTCAGCTTTTCCACTTATCCTGTCCCTGTTGCTCGATCCATTTTCTCACCACCAATTTCAACCCAACGCACCGTCGGGATTACCGACTGCCTAGCTAATATGAGATAATCAGATCTCAGAGCCGAACGAAAAATTTACGAACCAATGCCCACAGAGACAACCTCCTCGAATATGACTGCGTTCCCCCTGACTGCGGTGGTAGGACAAGAAGCAATCAAATTAGCCTTATTATTGACTGCTGTCGATCCGACTTTGGGTGGGGTGGCGATCGCTGGCGGGCGCGGGACGGCTAAATCTGTGATGGCGCGGGCGATTCACTCGCTGTTACCACCGATCGAAATTGCGGTGGGTGGGGTAAGTAATTGCGATCCGAATACGCCCAATGAGTGGGATGACAGGTTATTGGAGTCACGCGCAGCCGATCCCATTGTGGAATTACAGACGATGGTGATTCCGGCTCCATTCATGCAGATTCCTTTGGGTGTGACTGAAGATCGGCTATTGGGTTCGGTGGATTTGGATAAATCGGTGCAGGAAGGCGCGGCGGTATTTCAGCCAGGGCTATTGGCTCAGGCTCATCGGGGCGTATTGTACATCGATGAAATCAATTTGCTCGACGACCAAATTTCTAATCTGTTGCTCAGTGTTTTAACAGATGGGCGCAATCAGATCGAACGAGAGGGGATTAGCTTTCAACATCCCTGCAAACCTTTACTGATTGCCACCTACAACCCCGAAGAAGGGGGACTGCGAGAACATTTGCTCGATCGAATCGCAATTTCTCTATCGGCTGATGGAGTGCTGGAAATCGACCAACGGGTGCAAGCTGTCGGACAGGCGATCGCTTATAGCTCATCACCCCAGGCTTTTCTCGCACAATACGACGAAGAAATCGATAACATTAAGACTCAAATCCTGCTGGCGCGGGAATGGTTGAAAGATGTTCAGATTAGTAGAGAGCAAATTACCTATCTAGTCACCGAAGCTCTACGCGGCGGGGTAATGGGACATCGCGCCGAATTATTTGCTGTCCGGGTAGCTAAAGCTGCGGCGGCTCTAGAAGGGCGGACAAATGTCAATGCTGACGATCTCCGCCGTGCGGTAGAATTAGTCATCGTCCCCCGCGCCACAGTCTTACAAACCCCGCCAGACGAAAATAATCCACCACCACCACCGCCACCACCACCGCAGCCTCAAGACGAATCCGAGCAGGAGCAAGACGAGCAGGAAGAGGAGGATAATCAGGACGAAGAGCAGGATAATGAAGACCAACCAGAAGAGCCGCCGAATATTCCTGAAGAATTTATCTTTGATATCGAAGGGGTAATTCTCGATGATTCCGTGATGTCTTTTGCTCAAACCGCCCAACAGAAACAGGGCAAATCGGGCAGCCGCAGCATGGTATTCTCCGAAGATAGGGGCAGGTACGTAAAACCGATTTTACCTAAGGGGAAAGTCCGTCGGATTGCCGTAGATGCAACATTGCGAGCGGCAGCACCATATCAGAAATCGCGCCGATTGCGTCAACCCGATCGCAAAGTAATCGTCGAACAGGGTGATATTCGCGGTAAGAAATTGGCACGTCGATCGGGTGCCCTGGTAATATTTGTGGTAGACGCGTCTGGCTCGATGGCTCTCAATCGGATGCAGTCAGCTAAGGGCGCGGTGATGCGACTCCTGACGGAAGCTTATCAAAATCGCGATCAGGTGGCGTTAATTCCGTTCAGGGGCGAACAAGCTGAGGTATTATTACCACCGACTCGATCGATCGCGATGGCAAAACGCCGACTAGAAAGACTCGCCTGTGGTGGTGGTTCGCCGTTAGCACATGGTTTGACTCAAGCTGTGCGGGTGGGTATAAATGCTCAAAGTACGGGTGATGTCGGACAGGTGGTAATTGTCGCGATTACCGATGGACGGGGAAATGTCCCGTTAGCACGTTCTTTAGGTGATACGATCGATCCCGATAATAAGCCAGATATTAAGCAGGAGTTATTAGATATTGCATCGCGGATTCGCGCGATTGGGATTAAATTATTGGTAATCGATACCGAGAATAAATTTATCTCGACTGGTTTTGCGAAGGAATTAGCCAAGCAAGCTAATGGTAAATATCATCATCTCCCTAAAGCAACCGAGCAAGCAATTGCAGCTACAGCTATGAGTGCGATCGGCGATATGAGATAGTTGAAAGTTGAAAGCGATTGTAGGGTGTGTTATCTCAGAGTATAGCGCACTAATTTTGAGGCTAATATTACTATCAGCAATAGTATTTTTTTAACCGCAGAGGCGCAGAGGAGGCAGAGACAAGAAAATACCAACAGATCGATTCTAATGAAATGTTAGAATTGGTGGGTAAAAAGTCAGGATTGATGCTCTATCGATGTTGATGATCTTGCCTACTCTACGAAATATATGTTTAACTCTTTTCAGTCATATTTATGGATAATGAAATCGTTAAGCTAATCATCAGCCCTTCTGCTACTCTTCTCGGCGTTATTATAGGATTCATGCTAAATTTTATGCGTGAATCCTACAAGGAAAATAGTACTAGGAGAGAAGAAAGGCAATCTGTTCGCACCTTAATTAGACTTGAAATTCAGCAAAACATTGATGAACTTCAGATTTTTTGGGATAGGCTTAAAAAGTTAGATAAAAATATCACCGATCCTAAACGGCAGATAAGTGCTAGCGTTATCAAGCTTTCTCAAAGCCCTATTCCATCCTGGAGTTACAAAGCTTGGGAGAGTCAGATGTCAAAACTACCTACTGTTTTTCAGTCTGAGGAAATAGTTCAGATTCAAAGTAATTATAAGAGATTGAACCAAATTTCAAACCTTCTAGATCTACTTCCAAACAGAAAAATAGCTATTGGCACTACCATAGCAACTACTTATCTCGTGGGCGAGGTAATGCCGATTTGGAATTATGACAACGAGTCAAGCTTCTGGAAAGATTTTGAAGATCTCGTCTTGTGTGCTCTTAATTCAGGAAACCCAATTGAAGAGGAGTAGGTATGTGTGCGATGGTAGATTGTGAAGCGATAGCCATCACATAAATCTTGTTGCAAAAACTAGATTCCTAGATAGAAATAAGCATGAATATTAGTTACTAAGGGGGAAATGTTTGTCGGAGTCACAGGGGGCTAAATTACCAGATTCATTTCTCACAAATATCTTTACACTTCAACGTATAGCAATCGTCAGGATGGTAAGGAAGTTTGTGTGGCTAGATCCCCGACTTCTTGGAGAAGTCGGGGATCTGATATGTCCTAACTGGCGTGGTGGTTGCTATAAGTGGAAGTATTAATTATGAACGATAAATTGAGAATTCCCGATGCGGAAACTAGAGCGAGATCGATCGCGAATCTGAGAGAAGCTGGTAGGCTTCTAGATTTGTGCACGTTAGATCTAGATGAAGTTATTGCTGCTCTAGACAAAGATTTAAGAGCGCAAAGCCGAGCCAGATTATTGCACAAATCTAAATCTACGCCCACAATTTAGCCTTTCTGATTTTGGGATTTAAAACGCCCAGCGATGAAGTCGCGACGAGTGGCGTGTTTAGTATTTCTCCCGGTGACTCGTTTACGCCACATCCGAAAACTTGAGGCTTTCATCTCTCGGCGCATTAAGGCGATGACTTGGGGTTCGGCTAAATCAAATTGCAATTCGATCGATTCAAATGTCGTTCGATCTTCCCATGCCATTTCTAATACTCGGTCGATCGTTTCTGAATCTAACTCAGGTAATTCCATAACTATAAAACTATGCCTCTGAATTCTGGGAAAACAATCCTAGAAGTGGGGCGAGTAAAGCTCCAAATACAAATCCGCCCGCATGTGCCCAATAAGCAACCCCACCACCTGCCATACCTACATTAGTTTTCGGTGCGAGGGTGGCAAAACTATATAGGGCTTGCTGAAAAAACCAGATTCCTAGATAGAAATAAGCAGGAATATTAGTTACTAATGGGAAAATGCCGATCGGAATCACTGTTTTGACACTGACATTGGGAAAGCGAATAATATAGGCTCCCATCACACCCGCGATCGCCCCACTAGCACCGAGCGATGGAATCTGTGAACCTTGACTGAAAAACCACTGTGTCAAACCAGCAAGTATGCCACAAGCTAGATAGAACAGTAAGAATTTAACATGTCCTAATTGGTCTTCGACATTATTACCAAAGATCCATAAGAACAACATATTTCCCGCGATGTGTGCAAACCCACCGTGGAGAAATTGGGAGGTAATAAACGTCAGTGCTTCAGGTGGTTCTACAGGTAAAATCGGTACGGGATTTCCGGCGATCGCACCTGTAAATTGAACTGGTACTACCGCCCATTGGTAAAAGAAATTTGTCAATCCTGTTTCTGAGAAGGTTAATTCGTAGATAAAGATTAGGACATTAAGTGCGATTAACCCATAGGTGACATAGGGTGTAATTCGCGTGGGATTGTCATCGTCGATCGGAAACATATTAAGAGTTGGGAGTTGGGTTGAAAGACCAAATATCTACAAATATTGCTGATTGAGATTGTTGGGTTTCACATTCGTTCAACCCAACCTACAGATTACTAATTAACGATCGATTAAAACATAAACCGCACCGAGTAAGACTGCACCACCACCGAGACGGAATAACAATTCTTGCAATTTGGGTTGAAAACGATCGATCCCTAATCCCATTCCAATTCCGGCTAAATGTAATGCAGCAGTTGAAATAATAAAACCGATGCCATAAGTTAATCCTGAAGCTGTCTCAGGCATTTCGGCTCCGTGAGCATAGCCGTGGAAAATAGCTAGGATACTAACGATACCAATGCTGACAGCCAGCGGTAAACGAGTGGCGAATAACAGCAATAAACCGAGGATAAAATCAGAAGCTAAAATACCTTGTTCTACTCCTGGTAAAGGTAGTCCAAAATACCCTAGGACGCTACTACCAGTCATTGCGACGACAAATGCACCTGGAACCATCCATAGAGCCTTCCCGCCCATCTGAGCTGCCCATAAGCCGACAGCAACCATCGCCAGAATGTGGTCTAAACCACCGATCGGGTGTTCCAATCCGTGCAAAAATCCAGTAGGATCGCCAACTCCTGTATGGGCACTAGCAACAGTCGGAATTAAGAGGGTAATCGCGATCGAGCCGACTAAATACTGCCAAAACTGATTCTTTTTCATCATCAATATCCCTGAACGATCGATAATTTAACACCAGCAATTCTCATTTTAAAATTCTCGCACTATTTTTGTGTGTTTCGTTCTGTGCGAGCATCTGTCTTGTCTTGATTCGCTCAATCTGGAGGGAACCTCCAGAGCGCGAATCGCTGACTGAAACACATGCGCCATATCCTCCGCGTGATTTCAGTCGCTCCCCTGGAGAATCTCTTGGCGATTAGTGACGACATAATGCGGATTTCAACGGTTTTATTTTTAAAAACCAACATCCAAAATTAATCGTCGTCATCGGAATCGCTGCTTTCACTCTCGGCTGGAAGTGCAGCGACGATCGCATCAATTACCCGCGCCACCTGAATAATCTCCATGCCCACATCAGGAAAAATTTGGTGTCCTTTGGGGACGATTGCTCGTTTAAAGCCTAATTTAGCCGCTTCTTTCAAGCGTAATTCTAATTGGGAAACTTGCCGAACCTGCCCGCCTAAGCCAACTTCACCGATCAGAATCGTAAAGGGCGCGATGACTCGATCTCGAAAACTGGCGACGATGGCGATCGCAATCCCTAGATCTACTGCGGGTTCTGAGACATTTAACCCGCCCGCAGAAGCGACATAAGCATCCAATTTCGACAGTGGAATTCCCACTCGTTTTTCCAATACTGCGAGAATTTGTGTCAACCGATTTTGATCGATTCCGGTACCTGCTCGCCTAGGCGATGGATAACTAGTCGGACTTACCAACGCTTGCAACTCGACTACAATCGGTCTAGTTCCCTCGCAAGCGACGACAATTGACGAGCCTGGAGCCATCCCCTGTCGATCGCCTAGGAACAGCTCAGACGGGTTGTCAACCTCTCTTAATCCACGATCGACCATTTCAAACACTCCCACTTCATGGGTGGCTCCGAAGCGATTTTTGGTCGATCTCAGCAGGCGATGGGATGCAAATCTGTCGCCTTCAAAATAAAGCACGGTATCGACTAAATGCTCTAAAACTTTCGGCCCCGCGATCGCCCCTTCTTTGGTAACATGTCCGACAATTAGCAGGGTAATATCTTCCCGTTTAGCGACTTTCATCAACGCCGCCGTACATTCCCGCACCTGCGCCACCGAACCCGCTGCGGATGTAAGGGCGGGAAAATAGACAGTTTGAATACTATCAATCACGGCTACATGAGGTCTTAATGATTCTAACTCCCGCAGAATTTCCTCTAGATCTGTCTCAGCTTGGACGTATAAATTCGCTCCATCGGCGATCGTTAATTGTTTTCCACCGTTAGTTTCGGCACTTTCTTCGCCCTCTATTTCTCCCTTGGTTCCTTCCACTCCCAAGCGGGAAGCCCTCAGCTTGACTTGCTTTCCCGATTCCTCTCCACAGACGTATAACACCCGATAGTGCTTAGACATCAAATTTGCAGTTTGGAGCAGCAGAGTAGATTTACCAATTCCTGGATCTCCGCCAATTAAAACCAGGGAACCAGGCACAATTCCACCACCCAAAACTCGATCGAGTTCGCCGAAACCGGAAGCCCAACGCTCTTCTTCACCATCAACAATTTGCGGGAAAGTCAGCGCAGCAAGAGGATGTGGAGCCTCATTCGATCGACCATTGGCACTTTTCGTACCAACACCTCTCGATGCAGATGGAGGTGCTTGTTCGATCAAGGAACCATAAGTGTTACAGATCGGGCATTTCCCATACCATTGCGGCGATGTCGATCCGCATTCATTACAAACATAGGTCGTGCGCGGCTGTTTTGCCATCTTAAATTAGGTGTTAGGTATTAGGTGTTAGGTGTTAGGGGGATTGCTGGAATAGAGACATAAACTCTATTCTCAGAACAATTTACCTGTGGAGGCAGGGATGGAAGGGGGACTAATAGTTAAAAAATGTTAATAGTGTTGAAGCGGCGAATGACGCAATTCCGATTTCTGAAGGGGTTTGACTGCACCAATTTATTTAGGATTAATGATAATCTTAATACTAGGATGTTAAAACTTAACGTTAAAAAAATTACCACTATACGATAGGAGCTTTGATAAGCTTGGAAAATCATAAGGAAACTATTCTAGTCGTTGATGATGAGGCTAGCATCCGTCGCATTTTGGAAACTCGCCTCTCGATGATTGGCTATGATGTAGTTACAGCGGCTGACGGGGAAGAAGCCCTAGAAATATTCAGAGAAACCTGTCCCGATCTGGTTGTACTCGATGTGATGATGCCAAAGCTAGACGGCTATGGTGTTTGTCAAGAGCTACGCAAGGAATCAGATGTGCCGATTATTATGCTGACGGCTTTGGGTGATGTTGCCGATCGCATCACTGGGTTAGAATTGGGTGCGGATGACTATGTAGTCAAACCTTTCTCTCCCAAGGAATTGGAAGCGCGGATTCGTTCGGTACTCCGACGGGTAGATAAAAATGGACTAAATGGAATTCCGAGTTCTGGGGTAATCCAGATTGCGACGATTAGGATCGATACTAATAAACGCCAAGTTTATAAGGGCGACGAACGAATTCGATTGACTGGGATGGAATTCAGTCTACTCGAACTATTGGTGAGTCGATCGGGTGAAGCTTTTTCTCGATCGGAAATTCTCCAAGAAGTTTGGGGCTATACTCCCGAACGTCATGTCGATACCAGAGTTGTGGATGTCCATATTTCTCGTCTCCGCGCCAAATTAGAAGAAGATCCCAGCAATCCAGAGTTAATTCTCACCGCCAGAGGTACGGGGTATCTATTTCAACGCATCATCGAACCTGACGAAATTTAGGCTTTAGACGTAGGGTGTGTTACTGCGGAGCATAACGCACCACTTATTTAGGCGGTACTAGCTTACTGCGTAGATCTCTACCCCACCCCAGCCCTCCCCTTTCCAAGGGGGGTTGGGGGGTAAATCAACCTCAAACGAAGTCTAGTGATGAAACAAGATCCTAACCGCATTCTGCGACTCGTGCCTCTAGGCGCGGGCGGAGTAGCGGGAACCCTATTAATGTTAAATCGGGTACTCACCCCAGAATTAACCGACTCACAGGCTCGATCGGATGCTGTGGGCGTGATTTTGACAGCGGTATTAGTATTGACAGGATTACTATGGCAACAAGTCCAACCCCGACAACCCGATAGCATTATTTTAGAAGGAGAACAAGGATTCGATCTGTCGCCAAATTTACCGGACTCACTGCAAACAGAACTAGCCTGGGCATCCCATTTATTACTCACGAATACGGTGACTCGATCGATCCTAATCTACTACCAGGGGCAAGTACTGCTCCGGCGGGGCATTTTAGCACCCAAAGCCGAAGTCACACCTGGAGCGATTCTCGATCGAGTTTTAACCAAACAAAAAGCTATTTATTTAGTAGACACCAAAGTCTACCCTGGCAGAATTGAATTTGATTATTTACCTGCCAATACCCAAGGGATCATCTGTCAGCCATTAGGTAGTCAAGGAGTAATGATTTTAGGTGCAAATGCTCCGCGCAGCTACACAAAACAAGACGAAGCTTGGATTGAAGGAATTGCCGATAAATTGGCAAATAGTTTGGATTTAGCTTTGCCGATGGACAAAAAATGAGTAATATTACCTTTTTTAATACCCAAAATCATAGATTTGGAAAATAATTTTAGCCTCAATAGTAATTTTGCTAATTATTAAGTGCATAATAAAATGAACATCCAGCTAATTTGATTATGGCTAAAACTAAAGTAGAATCTGCACCTAAAGCTAGTAAAAAGACTGTATCCGAGACAGCTCCCGCAGTGACGAAAGCAGATAAATCGGCAAAAGTAGCTGTAGAAATGGAAGATACAACTGAAGTCACTGCTGCGGCAACCCCGCTTACTGGTAAGGCTTTACTCCAAAAAGTTAAAGATTTATCTCATTTAGCCAAGCGGGAAACTGCCAAGCAATGTGGCTATGTGAAAACTTCTACTTCCGGTGGAATCCGTACCGATTTATCTGGCTTTTATGATGCCGTACTCGCTGCTAAGGGTGTCAAATTAGACGAAAC
>NZ_JANOJV010000277.1:0-19612 GCF_031418915.1 Chamaesiphon sp. VAR_48_metabat_135_sub
GCACCAACCCACCGATTTGTGTAAAATAAATTTGGCGTTGCTTAATTGTTGAATGGTACGCCCTCGAAATTTCAGGTAGGGGAAAGGTCTGGTCGGTTTTTTATTCGGGGGTTCCCCCCTAATAAAACCGCCGCTTCATGAATTACCCCTACCTTAAATTTCAGGGCTTGTCTCAAAGGTAAATCATACCTGAATTCAGCAACGCCAGAAAATTATTTAGCATCCAGAAATAATGGTAGGGGCAATTCATGAATTGCCCCTACCATGTTTTTAGAGTCTATCTACCGACAAAATCATTTAAAAATCTAGTAAAATAGTTTAAATCTTGAATGTAAATTGTGTTCTTTTCGATCGACAGAGCCGAGCCTAATGTTCATAATGAATTGCGAGAATGGCTAGTAGCTGGCACAATCAACCTGAACTCGCAAACTGAGCAACCAGAGCTACTGAGAAGGCTGCAAATAAATGCCAGAGTTGTATTCTTGATTCAAGAGACAGCCTTATTGCAACCCGAAGATTTTCGAGGGGTTAAAGACGAACGAGGGAATTTACAGGCTGGAGCAATTGTTACAGAAATGGAGGATCATTTATACTTAGACTATATCGCAACAGCTCCTTGGAATCTGATTGCTACTTTACCAAAGCATAGCAAGGGTGCTGCAAAAAGGCTCATCTGCTCGATCGTCAGAGAAAGTTTCGACAGAGGTTATAATGGTCGAATTATTGTAGATGTAGCCGGAAGTGCTGGATTCTATCAAAAAATGGGATTTATCGAGACTGGGGAAGGATCGGTTAATATTCCTGAAATGGTTTTAATAGCAGTAGCCGCTAGAAAGCTAATAGAAGAAAATGTCTGAAACTTTGACGGAAAAAACATTAGAAGTCTTAGAGCTAGAAACTGGAGCTATGGGATGCCTCAGTCCCGAAAGACATCAGCAAAGGTGGCTACAAAAAGTTCAGCAGCTAGAAAAGCAAATTGCTGCGGCTAATTCTCCATCTGAAAAGCTCGATTTAGAAACAAAGCTAACTAAGCTTAATCAAATAGAGGCGAAAAAATCTGCACTGATAATGGATATCTATAATTTAAACTCCAATGAAGAAGCCTCGAATTCCCGCTTTGGCGTTAGCGGGTAAGGTTAAAATTTTGGGCGATATTGTTAGCCCAATTGTGGATGAAGATGATTGGGACTTTGAGTTTCCGTTTGAAAGAGCAAGACAAATTACACCAGCAGCAAGCCAAGAATTCAGAGCCGCGTTGGCGGAAAGCCCGCTCCCGTGGAGAATCGAGTCTTCAGATCGATCGAATATAATAAAAGACAAGCTTACCAGTGAAACCGATGGTCGCTAATTCTCTCTACTGGACAACCGCAGATCTCGATGCCATACCCGATAATGGCGGCTGGCTGCGTCATGAAATTATTGCAGGAGAACTATTTGTGACTCGCGCTCCCCACATCCGCCATCAAAGTGTTGGTGGTAATATCCACTTTGAACTAGAATTTTGGTCGAGAGAGACTAAGTTAGGTAAACCTTTTCAAACTCCTGGCGTGGTTTTCACTCCCACAGATGCGGTGATTCCTGATGTTGTATGGGCGAGTCAAGCGCGTTTAGAGCGAGGTATCGATACATCGGGACATTTTACGATTGCGCCAGAGTTGATGGTAGAGATTCTATCTGCTGGCGAACAAAATGAACAACGAGATAAGAGCGTAAAACTGAAGTTATATTCCCGTTATGGTGTACAGGAATATTGGATTGTCAATTGGCAATTACAAACTCTAGAAATCTATCGTCGCACCGATGCCCAACTGCAATTAGTGGCGACTCTGTTGGCTGGCGATACTCTAACTTCACCATTATTACCTGGATTTAGTGCGGAGATCGATCGAATCTTTTCGTAAATAAAAATAGCATACAGCCAAAACTCAATCTGAAACAGGATCGGAAGACAACCCTTAATTTTACTTCGTAACAATAGCATCCATTAACTAGCGATCGACTCTTTCAACTAAAATTGAGTCATAACTATCGATCGATCTACCCCACCAATGCTCACAACTGCCCCTCTGCTAGTAGTTCAGGATGTCCGTGCTGGCTATATTCCTGGCTCGGATATTCTCAATGGTATTGATTTTGTCGTGCAACCAGGCGAATTAGTCGCAGTCATTGGCGGAAATGGTGCGGGAAAGTCTACTCTGGCGAAAACTATTTTTGGGTTGTTGACACCGCATAGTGGGACGATTACCTTTAAAGGCGAGCAGATTGGCGGGTTAAAATCCGATCGCATCGTTCAGAAGGGGATGTGTTATGTCCCCCAAATCTCGAATGTATTTAAGTCGCTGACGATCGAGGAAAATCTGGATATGGGTGGTTTTATCCGCTCTAGCGATCTCAAGCAGCTCAAGCAGAAAATATTTACGATGTTTCCCCGATTAGCGGAGCGTCGCAAACAACGTGCGGGAACGCTTTCTGGTGGCGAACGCCAAATGTTAGCGATGGGGAAAGCCTTGATGCTCGATCCTGAATTGCTGGTACTAGATGAGCCATCCGCAGCACTTTCACCCGCTTTAGTCACCGATGTTCTCAAGCAGATTAAAGCAATCAATCAAAACGGTACTGCGATTGTACTTGTCGAGCAAAATGCTAAAAAAGCTCTAGCAATGTCCGATCGAGCTTATGTATTAGATATTGGTATCGTCAAACATGAAGGTATTGCTGCTGACTTACTCAAAGATCCCAAGGTAATTGAAACCTATCTGGGTGTGGGTGGACACTAAAATTAAGTCGTAAGTCGTAACTTTATGATGATTCTAAATTACGCTTTCAACTTCTTGCACTGAGCGTCAGCCGAAGTGTCAAGTTTCAACTTTCAACTTCTTCAGTTTCCATGTTAAACCAGAAATAAAATTAGTAGTAATATGAGCCACAATCGGAACAAAAAGATTGCCTGTTTCAACCATTGTAAATGCGAGAATCATCCCCACAATTGTCGCCCAAACTGCATACGGCCATTGTTGAATATTAGTCATATGCAATACGCCAAAACAGAGAGAAGATAACACGATACCGATCGGATCTAAACCCAGTGCAGGTAACATTACCCCCCGAAATAATAATTCTTCACTCAATCCAGGTAAAAGTCCCAACCAAATCAGATCGGGTACAGCGAGGGGTTTTAATACCATTGCCAGATAAAAATCCGCACTCTCTCGATAAGTAGCCCAAACTGCATATACAATCGTACTCAAGCCCGTCAATCCCAGTCCCAACGCTATTCCCATCCCTAAATCTACTACCGTCATCGTCAGCGGACGTAGTTGCAGATCGCCAAAATACAGCCATAGCTTGGCAATTCCAAATAAAATTATGGAAGTTACCGCCATTGCAATCAAAATCTGAATCCGCGATAAAGGTTCGATCTCTGGATTTTGGGAGTTACTCATCTCTTAGGGGTAGAGGGTAGAGGGTAGGGAATAGGGAATGGATATGTAGCTTTAATTATCCACATTCTTTAAGTCGATCGATCTGGGGATAAAAACTATCGAGACTCATTCCAGCTCGATCGACAGTAATGACACCGATCGCTTCTAAGTAAGATCTTACCGCGATTGCCTTAATTCCTAGCGTTTTTGGTGGTACTAACATCCGAGTGTGATTTTCCGCCACTGTAATAACTTTAGTACGAGGCGAACGTGCAAAACTAATTAATCCACTCCCCCCACACGCAGATTCAGGCACAATTACCGCATCAACTTGATCATTCCAAATTCTCCCCGTTCCCCCGTCACCCCGTCCCCCCGTCGTCACAAACTGCGGTGCGCGACTCAATCCCACCAAAACACAGGATAAGAAAGTATAACCTAATTCTTCTGCTGCCGATCGAGGCGAAATCTCAGGATCGATCGGCAGTGGTGATAAAGCAGGTGCATGAGCGCATGGCACTCTAAAGGTGCGAACGACGAGGTGGCTAATTACGGCTTCAGCTCCAGCCAATGGATCTACGCCAGTTCCATGTCGATAGTCGTGAAGAATTGTCGCCCCAGGATCGTCGGGAAATCTCGCAATGACAGCAATAGCTTCGGCACCAGCGACATTAATCAATTTATCCACTGCACGCAAGAGACTATCAGGCTGTTCGATCGTCCCCCAAGAGGCTCCAGAAGAGGCTGTACGCAGTTCTACACCCAATGGCATATCCGTGACGACATAATCGGTAATATCTAGCCCTAGCGTCGCCCTAGCAGCATCTGCAGCTTGGAGATGTCGGACGCGCAACTCATCGGAGATCGATCGATCGAATACAATCCCGATCCGATTCCGCCGCACTGGTTGTAATCCCCATGTACCAGCAGCAAATTTGTCTAAGGCGTAACCCTCGACATAGAAAGCGTTTGGCATACTCCAGTATAACTGCGCCCCATTCATCACATTTGGGTGAGTTATTAGTCGATCGCAACTAGCTGCTACTGCTCTGGCGATGGGTAGAGCATCCCCAGCATAGCCACCCATCGCAGCACCGATACCTGTGGGAACAATGAGAGCTACCGTGTAAGGACGATGCATAAAGAGTCGAAAGTTGTAGGGGCGGGTTTATACTAACATTTATGACGAAGCTAGAGATGTAATTTAAAACCTGCCCTCACCACTAGAGAATTTGTAAGTTGACGTTTGTGGGTGGTACGTTACCCTATCGCCAATTTAAGTTGATTCTCGACAATGTTAAAATACATAGATAAGATTAGCATCGCCATAAGTCAACTAAAATTAGGTGAAAAATTTATATGTTTTATCTGCTTTTTCTAATACCTGGAATGTTGCTGATGATGTGGGCGCAGTTTCGCGTTAAAGGCACTTATGACAAATATGCTCAGATTCAATCCAGTATGGGGATGACAGGAGCGGAAGTTGCTGAGACAATTTTGCGTGAGATGGGTATTAGTAATGTATCAGTAGAACCGATTGGAGGAGAATTAACGGATCATTACGATCCGAGTGCCAAGGCGGTGAGATTATCAGAAGTGGTATATGGTTCGACATCTCTCGCTGCGGCGGCTGTCGCGGCTCATGAATGCGGACATGTACTCCAAGATGTCAAAGGCTACAAGCCGATGAATATTAGGGCGGCTTTAGTTCCAGCAGCTAATTTGGGTTCTAATATCGGCCCATTACTAATTATGCTGGGTTTTGGTTTCAATGCAATGGGTAGCATCAGTACCATGTTTATTAATATTGGAATAGCCTTATTTTTAGGCGTAGTATTGTTTCATCTTGTTACTTTACCCGTTGAGTTTGATGCCTCAAATCGCGCTTTGAAATTGATTGATGAATTGGGCATTCTCCAAGGTGATGAAAATAAAGGAGCAAAAAAAGTCTTAGATGCTGCGGCTTTTACTTATGTAGCTACAGCTTTATATTCTGTGCTCCAACTCGTTCAATTGCTATTCTCTCGTCGTGATTAATGTTAAGATTTTGATAAATTAACTATTCAAAAGTTAGCACGCACAGATCCCCGACTTCTTCGAGAAGTCGGGGATCTAAATATATAGTCTTTAGATCGCCCGAAAAAGAATGAGTTTCATTGAAAATTTAAAAAATTGTTGGCAGCAAAACAATTCACTAGTATGTGTCGGTCTCGATCCAGATTTATTGCGGTTGCCGAGTCATTTTGAAAAAACTGCCGATTCTATCTTTGAGTTTAATAAAGATATTATTGATGCTACTCATGATCTAGTTTGTGCGTACAAGCCCCAAATTGCATACTTTTCAGCTATTTCGGCCGAAAGACAGCTAGAAAAAACGATCGACTATATCAAATCAAATTATCCACAGATACCCATCATCCTCGATGCCAAACGCGGCGATATTGGCAGCACGGCAGAGATGTATGCAACAGAAGCATTCTCCAGATATAATGCAGATGCTGTAACGATCAACCCCTACATGGGTTATGATTCAGCAGAACCGTTTTTGCGATACAAAGATCGTGGTGTAATTCTACTTTGTAGAACCTCTAATAGTGGTGCTGGAGATATTCAAGATTTAATCGTAAATGGTATTCCTATCTACGAACATGTCGCCAAACTTATTTCCGAAAAATGGAATGCAAATAATAATTGCCTGTTAGTTGTCGGTGCAACATGGCCGAATCAAATGACAAGAATTAGGAGTATAGTTGGCGATATGCCATTCCTCGTTCCAGGTGTCGGTGCGCAAGGTGGTGATGTGGAAGAACTGGTTAAAGCAGGTCAAACAAAAAACGGTACAGGGCTAATTATTAATTCTTCCAGAGCAATTTTGTATGCGAGTAGTGGTGCAGATTTTGCAGCAGCAGCCAGAGCCGAAACGATCGCCCTCAGAGATACTATCGATCGATTCAGAAACATTAGCTAGCAATTTGTAGCTCAATCTTTGTAGACCTCAAATAGGATTGCTATATATCTTCAAGTCGAATAACTTTAGCTATTGTTTTGAGATGTCTTCTAAATGAGCTACCAGTGATTGGAGACCTAGATAATAGCTATTTGCTCCAAAACCACTAATTTGACCGACGACGATCGAAGCTAGATAGGAATGGTGGCGAAATTGTTCGCGTTTGTAAATGTTACTAAGATGGACTTCTACCGTCGGGATTTGGACTGCCGAAATCGCATCGCGGAGCGCAACGCTAGTATGAGTGTAAGCTCCCGCATTAATGACAATCCCCTGCTGCCGATCTCTGGCATTGTGGATAGCATCGACGAGGACACCTTCATGATTGGACTGCAAACACTCGACTACTGTATTGAGAGATCGACCCAATTCGACTAATTTTGTATCGATCTGTGCCAAAGTTGACACGCCATAAATCCCTGGCTCCCGCAATCCCAGTAAGTTGAGATTTGGGCCGTGCAGAACCAGCACGCTCAACTGGTGTGGATTTGGGTCGATCTTCATCATCCGATTGCTCGACTATCGCGATCGACCAACTCTGTCGTCTACAGGAATTGGGATCAGCTCTTGTTCGGGCTGCATTTGTGGGCCTAGCAATGCCTCAATCAGCTTACCAGCCCAATGCTCGATCTGTTCTAATACTTTTTTGATATATTCCATCAGGTAGCTTACTCCAAATAACGACCGAGTCTAAACCAGCACTTCCACCAATAGATTGGGTTTTAATTGAATAGGACGATCCCTAAACGTGGTTTACATCACTTACTGTTACCTATTGTAAAGCTAAATCTCATTAATAGGTTAAGTGTGTTTATGTCCAAATTATAGCATTTATTTTGTCGATTAAATCCCAAAACTCTTTCAGCGTAAGCTTTTCGCTAGCATTCAGACAGGAAGATCGACTTCCTTAATTAAATATTAAGATCGGGTCAAAACAATTGAAAACAATTTTCCCAGAGAATTAAGATCGGATTATGAGTAGAGCAAACCCCTGTCAGGACTGAATTTTAGACGGAATGACATAGATTAAGCCAGAAATGAGAGTAAAGAAAACAGACAACCAAAAAGCGACTAAACCATAGAGATCCCAGTTATCGATCGATAGCGGGGCAATAATTATCGCGATCGCCACGATCTGACTTACAGTTTTGAGCTTACCCCAGATATTAGCACCACTAATTTGAGTTTGACCGACTCGCCAGCCAGCGATCGTCAGTTCTCTAGCTAAAATTAGACAGACACCAACCGCAGAGACCAGATGTAAATCGATTAGCACCAGTAGCGGAATCAAAATCAGTAACTTATCGACTAACGGATCGAGGAATTTCCCCAAATCGGTGACTAAATCTAACTTGCGGGCAAGATAACCATCGAGCCAATCAGTCAAGGCGGCAACTATAAATATCCCAAACCCAATCCACCGAATGGTTAGGCGATCGTCGTAAAGACAATAAACGACGACCGGCAAGCCCAGCAGTCGCGAAAGTGTGATCGAGTTGGGTAAATTCATGGTTTGAGGGAGTGGGGGTGTGGATGAGAAGACTATATATCAAGTCTGCAATGCCAATAGGATAAAAACTACTAAAGATACATGTACCAATCGCCACAGATCGATCGAATCGGCTAAATTTATGGTTTCAAGTGTTGGGAAGAGGGTGATTTGCGGGCATACTAGTGAGGTCATCATTCACTAGCACTACAGATAGCTATTTTAATCAAGAGGCAATGTTAGAGTGTGAATGCTCTTGGCATTGGCGAAGGCGATACCAATGTGGATCGACATCGCTGCCCCAACTGATTATTCACCCTAGGATCGATAGCATGAGCACTAGACACAACAACGTTCCAACACTAGTAAATCTTTCCATTCAAGAGGCGATAGCTTCGGTACCTTTTTTGAGTGAATTGCCTGCAGAGGCACTCGAACCAGTCCTCGCTCATGCTGCTGTCCGCAATCATCCTGCCAATCAAACGATCTTACTAGAAAATGATTGGGGTAGCTCGGTTTATTTTGTATTGAGTGGCTGGCTCAAAATTCGCACTTATAATGCTGACGGACGAGAAATCACCCTGAATATTGTCGGTAGAGGTGAAATTGTGGGCGAAATGGCAGCATTGGAGCAAGTACCACGTTCTACCGATGTTCTGAGTTTGACTCCTGCAACGATTGTCAATATTCCGGCTGAAGATTTTGTCCGACTGCTCAAAACTGAACCCCTAGCCGGAATGCGACTGGCGCAATTAATGGCTAGGAGATTACGCCAAGTCAACCGACGATTGCGATTGAGGGAATCCAATAGTGCTTCGCGCGTCGCCGATACACTGTTATTTTTGGTTGAGGGACAGGGTAAAACTGTTTCCGAAGGAATCTCGATTCCTAATTTACCGCATCGCGAACTGAGCAGTATGAGTGGTTTGGCACGAGAAACAGTCACGCGGGTGCTGACAAAAATGGAAGCCGCTGGATTAATCGCTCGCCATCAAGATATCCTCCTGATTCCCGATGTGGCGGCATTGGAAGCGAGTATTGTCTAAGAGATAAAGTCGATCGTCACTATCGAAAATAACGCTGGCTGTTCGCTGGACAATCTTAAGTTATAGACTGATAATTTAATCTATAACAAAAAACTGATTCGTGCCTGCGTGAGTATATGAACAAAGTGATATTATCCTTATTGGGTTGTTCGAGTTCCATTGCTACAGTTTTGGTGCCTGGTTCGATCGCCAGTCCCGATCCAGCCAAGACGATTCCGTACCCTGAGGTGATTAATCTCAAACGAGTGCCAATTTTCGATGCATATGGGATGGTACCACGAACGGCGATCGCTAGCAAAAATTCACCTATTAGGTCTGCAACCAAACCACCTTTAGTCACAGCCAATCCGATCCCAATTACAGTCGATTTAGTCAGTAAAACTGTTGGGGAAGTGGCGATTAAGAAACATGGTAGCGATAGTCTCGGTTATCGACATCTCGCGCCTAGCATGATGGTCTTAGGATATAGTTCGCCCAGTAATTATTCTCGGCGGGTGATGTATTGAATTAAAAGGAAAGATTTGCTCCGTTCCAGCACCGCCTGGGGATGAATCCCCAGTCTACTAGCGCAAGTCCTCTTCAGAGGACTTGCGCCGCGAGCACCGCCCTACCCTGCGGGAACGCTCCGCGAACAGTCGCGGGCGATATTGGAATGGAGCAGAGATTCTTCACTCGATCAACTGATTTAGAAAGTGAGGATCGATCGAATTGCTTTGCCACTATGCATTGCCTCAAAAGCATCATTGACTCGATCGATCGGCATAATTTCACTTACCAAATCATCGATATTAATCTTGCCATCCATGTACCAATCGACGATTTTGGGGACATCCGTGCGCCCTTTAGCCCCACCAAAAGCCGTTCCCTTCCAGACTCTACCCGTAACTAGTTGAAAGGGTCTGGTGGCGATTTCTAGCCCAGCTCCAGCGACACCGACGATGACGCTCACGCCCCAACCTTTGTGACAGCATTCTAGTGCCTGACGCATGAGATTGACATTGCCGATGCATTCAAAACTATAGTCGGCACCACCCTTTGTTAGATCGACTAAATAGGGGACTAAATCTCCTTCCACCTCCTTGGGATTGACAAAGTGAGTCATGCCAAATTTTTCAGCCAGGGGACGTTTCGCGGGATTTAGATCGACACCGATAATCATATTTGCCCCGACTAGTCGAGCGGCTTGAATCACATTCAAACCGACACCACCCAAGCCAAACACCACCACATTTGCACCTGGCTCGACTTTTGCGGTATTAATTACCGCCCCAATCCCTGTTGTTACGCCACAACCAATCAGACACACCTTTTCAAACGGTGCGTCAGAACGAATTTTCGCCAGGGCAATTTCGGGAACAACTGTATAGTTAGCAAAAGTGGAGGTCCCCATATAGTGGTGCAACATTTGCCCCTCATAGGAAAAACGACTACTCCCATCGGGCATCACTCCGCGCCCTTGGGTGAGTCGAATCGCTTGACAGAGATTGGTTTTACCACTGAGACAGTAATCGCAATTGCGGCACTCTGGGACGTATAAAGGAATCACTCGATCGCCGGGTACAAGGCTGGTGACACCCGCTCCAACTTCCACAACGACCCCCGCACCCTCATGTCCTAAAATTGCGGGAAATAGACCTTCTGGGTCGGCTCCAGACAATGTATAAGCATCGGTATGACAAACTCCAGTAGCTTTGATTTCGACTAATACTTCTCCCGCTTGGGGTGGAGCGAGATCGACGGTAGTAATTTCTAAGGGTTTCCCTGCTTGGAACGCAACAGCGGCTTTGACTTGCATAGATGAGTGTGGAGTGTTGGTTATTTATTATCTCGTAGCTATTTCCAATTTGCTCGTTGTCGGAGAAATATTTAAGATAGTGGTGAGAGTATTTAATCATTACCTGACAACAATTATGCCGATCGCAATATCGACTCAACCACTTCTCGGTCAATATTGGCAATGGCGGGGCGAGCAAATTTATTATGTGCAAGCAGGAACGGCGAGAGCGGATCGATCGCCATTACTATTAATTCATGGATTTGGAGCATCGACAGATCATTGGCGCAAGAATATTTCCGAACTCAGTCAAGAATTTCAGGTTTGGGCGATCGATTTAGTCGGCTTTGGACGTGCGGCAAAACCAGCCTGGAACTACAGCGCGGATCTGTGGCGGGAGCAACTGCATGATTTTATCACTCAAGTTATTAATAAACCTGTCGTCCTCGCAGGTAATTCGCTCGGCGGCTATGCAGCTTTGTGCGTCGCCGCACAACATCCCGAAACCGCTGCTGGTTTAATTTTACTCAATAGTGCTGGCCCTTTTACCGATAGTACTCATCCCAAACAACCCAGTCAAGTCCAAAAAGCTGTCAATCGGGGGATTACGAGCGTTCTCCGTCACCCAATCGGCAATTCACTGCTGTATAAATTCGTCCAACGCAAGACATTTATCCGCAATACTCTCAAAAAAGTATACGTAGACCAAACTGCGGTGACAGAACAGCTCATTGAAGAAATCTATCGCCCTTCTTGCGATCCAGGTGCGCCCCAAGTATTTGCTTCCGTCTTTAGCAACCAACAAGGAGAAAAAGTAGATATATTACTCGGTAAAATGCAGTGTCCGCTCCTGATGATTTGGGGCGAAGGCGATCCGTGGATCGATGCCCGTCAGCGCGGTGCAAAGTTTCGTGACTATTGTCCTCAATTACAAGAACATTATCTCCAAGCTGGTCACTGTCCCCACGATGAAATTCCAACTCAAGTGAATGCAATTATTCATAATT
Organism: Chamaesiphon sp. VAR_48_metabat_135_sub; assembly: GCF_031418915.1. Lineage (NCBI taxonomy): Bacteria > Bacillati > Cyanobacteriota > Cyanophyceae > Gomontiellales > Chamaesiphonaceae > Chamaesiphon > Chamaesiphon sp. VAR_48_metabat_135_sub. Next base: position 11,746 of record NZ_JANOJV010000277.1, read on the forward strand.
GGTTAGTGAGATTCGGATAGACGGCTGTTGAATCGAAAGTGGAAGATTCTAGAATTTTGGATTGTCACTAAATAGATATCGAATAAAAACAGTAAGCAACGATCCGAGGGTAACGCTTAGAGCAATTCCGCCAAATGCCCAAAGTCGATCGTCTAATTTAATTAGCTTTGTTTCTACTGAGCCTAATCGTGTGTCTAGTTTGTCGATCTTGCCCTCTAATATGTTGAATCCCAAGTCAATTTTCTTGTCCAATGCTTCGATCTTCTTGTCGATCTCCACGAAACCTCGATCTATTTTCTTGTCTAGACTCTGGATTAGATCCTTTAGCTCTCGCAGGTCTGTCTCTGTTTTTTGTGCCATGATGGATCGTAATTGATTTATATTTTATATCCTCGCTAGTTCTCATCTGACGGGGGTATTCTCATTATAAGTGTCCCAAAATATTTGAACTTCTTGGTTGAGATTATGCATACTCCCTTCCCAGTGTTAAATTAGACATCTATGGTAGTGCGTGAATGGTGGATGGTGAATGGTGAATGGTGATTTCAATCGTCTATTTCTTGGGTGGGAAGGGTGTAATGGGGATCGCCCGATCCCCATTACACCCCCAGATAGTAGTTATTACCGAACCTGATGAGTCAAACAACTATTCCCAATCGCCAAAAGTACTGTGTTAAGATTTAGTGACACTCAGACAAGCAGCAGGGGATGGAAAACAGCCATGTTTGAACGCTTTACAGAAAAAGCCATTAAAGTAATCATGCTGGCCCAGGAAGAAGCACGTCGCCTGGGGCACAATTTTGTCGGTACCGAGCAGATCCTACTAGGATTAATTGGCGAGGGTACTGGCGTAGCAGCAAAGGTCTTGAAATCGATGGGGATCAACCTCAAAGATGCACGGATCGAAGTTGAGAAAATTATCGGACGTGGCTCAGGGTTTGTTGCCGTTGAAATCCCCTTCACCCCCAGAGCGAAGCGAGTTCTAGAGTTGTCTCTAGAAGAAGCCCGCCAACTGGGACACAATTATATCGGTACCGAACACCTACTACTCGGATTGATCCGCGAGGGTGAAGGCGTAGCCGCCAGAGTGCTGGAAAATCTCGGCGTGGACTTAACTAAAGTTCGCACTCAGGTAATTCGGATGCTGGGCGAAACCTCCGAAGGTGGCGTAGCTACAGCTCCAGGTGGCAGATCTGGTCCTCAGAAAACGCCGACACTGGACGAGTTTGGTTCCAACCTGACGCAGATGGCGCACGACGGTAAATTAGATCCCGTCGTCGGACGAGCGAAGGAAATCGAACGAGTGATCCAAATCCTCGGACGACGGACTAAAAATAATCCCGTCCTGATTGGTGAGCCAGGTGTTGGTAAAACAGCCATCGCTGAAGGTTTAGCCCAGCGGATTGCGAACCAGGATATCCCAGATATTCTTGAAGATAAGCGCGTTGTCACTCTGGACATCGGTTTACTCGTTGCTGGAACTAAATACCGTGGTGAATTTGAGGAACGCCTCAAAAAAATCATGGATGAAATCCGCCAAGCGGGAAATGTGATCCTGGTGATCGATGAAGTCCATACCTTAATCGGTGCGGGTGCTGCTGAAGGTGCGATCGATGCGGCAAATATCCTCAAACCTGCACTAGCACGGGGTGAGCTACAATGTATCGGCGCGACCACTCTAGATGAGTATCGCAAACACATCGAACGGGATGCAGCCCTAGAACGTCGCTTCCAACCTGTCATGGTCGGCGAACCGAGCGTGGATGAAACGATCGAAATCCTCCACGGTTTGCGCGAACGCTACGAGCAACACCATAAACTAAAAATTACCGATGGTGCTCTAGATGCTGCGGCGAAACTAGCCGATCGCTATATATCCGATCGATTCTTGCCAGATAAAGCGATCGATCTGATGGATGAAGCTGGCTCCCGCGTTCGCCTACTCAATTCCCAACTCCCTGCTGCGGCGAAAGAATTGGACAAAGAATTGCGGAAGGTCCTTAAAGAGAAAGACGAAGCCGTCCGTTCGCAAGACTTCGATAAAGCAGGTTCTCTCAAAGACCGCGAAATCGAAATCAAAAACGAGATTAAATCGATCGCTCAAACCAAGAAAGCTAACGACGAGACCGAAGATCGCGTGATGCCCGAAGTCACCGAAGAAGACATCGCGCACATTGTTGCTTCTTGGACTGGCGTACCAGTCAGCAAATTAACCGAATCTGAGTCGGTCAAGCTGCTAAATATGGAAGAAACTCTCCATCAGCGGTTGATCGGGCAAGAAGAGGCTGTTAAAGCTGTTTCCCGTGCAATTCGTCGCGCTCGTGTGGGTCTGAAAAATCCGAATCGGCCGATCGCCAGTTTCATCTTCTCTGGCCCGACTGGAGTTGGTAAAACTGAGTTGACAAAAGCTCTGGCGAACTACTTCTTCGGTTCCGAAGATTCGATGATTCGGTTGGATATGTCCGAGTATATGGAGCGTCACACCGTCTCCAAACTAATCGGTTCACCTCCAGGTTACGTCGGCTACAGCGAAGGCGGTCAATTGACCGAAGCCGTTCGTCGTAAACCTTATACCGTCGTCTTATTCGATGAAATCGAGAAAGCGCATCCAGATATCTTTAATATGCTATTGCAGATTTTAGAAGATGGTCGCCTCACCGATGCCAAAGGACGCACGGTAGACTTCAAGAACACGATGATCATCTTGACCTCGAACGTCGGTTCCAAAGTAATCGAGAAAGGTGGTGGTGGTCTAGGTTTCGAGTTCTCGGACAACAAAACCGAAGCAACTTACAACCGCATCCGCAGTTTGGTCAACGAAGAACTGAAGAACTACTTCCGTCCTGAATTCCTCAACCGTCTGGACGAAATCATCGTCTTCCAACAGCTTACCAAGCCGGAAGTCAAAGAAATCGCTGACATTATGCTCAAAGACTTGTTCACTCGTCTGACCGAGCAAGGAATTCAGCTAGAAGTCACCGACCGTTTCAAAGATCGTCTCATCGACGAGGGCTACAACCCAGCGTACGGTGCGCGTCCTCTCCGTCGGGCGATTATGCGTCTTCTCGAAGATATTCTCGCAGAAGAAATGCTCTCTGGGCGGCTCAAAGATGGCGATACCTCGATCGTCGATATCGGCGAAGATGGTAAAGCGATCGTCACACCTAAGCAGGATAAATTATCTGTGGTGTTACCCGATTTATTAGCCCCAGTTGGCGAATAATCAATTTAGAAGTTAAATATTAGTTTAAAAAGGTGTACTGTAAGGTATGCCTTTTTTTTAGGTAGTACAGCGATTGAAACCATCCTGACAGATACGCTCCGCGAGTGCCGCTCTGCGAAGGCAGATGCTCCGCGAACGGAATGCAAAGTCCGCCTACGCGGACTAATTAGAAAACATCCTAATGACCTTGGCTGTGCTTGTTGGTATATGCATATTAATTGCGATTAACTAACATGTGAAGTACTATGTGCAGAGGGTAACTAAGAATGAAACTGTCCAAAGTAAAGGTATCACAAGTACTTTTCGTAGTAAGGAATACAGTCCTATGAAAATAATTGTTGGGTTATCAAGTATTGCCCTTGTTTCACTTTTTAGCATTGCTCCAGGTTTAGCGGTGGGTCGATCGAGCGCAGACATATCCGATCGAGATTTACCCAGCACAGGCAAAAGTATACTGGTAGCTGGAGAATTCAATACAGCAGAGCGCGATCGCAAGCGTGCAGAGCGGGACGCTGCTAGCGCAGAATACCGTAGAGCTGCTGAAGCGAGAAAGGATGCGAATAAAGCACTTCAAGCTGAAAACCTTGCCGCTGCTGAAGCCAGACAGCAAGAACGGGACGCACGTCAAGCTGAATACCGTGAAGAATACCGTAAAGGTTATGAGGCTCGACAGGCAGATTCAGCAGCCCGTCGAGCTGAACGGGAGGCACGTCAAGCTAAATGGGCAGAACGTCAAGCTATTATGGCTGCTGAAGCCCAGAAACGTGAAGCTGCTAAAGCGGCTGCGATCGAAAAAGAACGCGAGTATTATGCCAGTCTTTCTCCAGCAAAAAAGAAAGAATATGATGCTCGCAAACAAGCTCGACAGCAAGCTGCATTGAAATTTTGGGGCAATGTGCTGAGCACGGGGATAAGTATCGGTGGTTCATCGTCATCACCGCAAGGAAATAATTCAGGACAAGATGACTGGAGACAGCAAAATCAGCGTTCTGAACCTCAGCAGTCTTCTCCTGAGCCTGTTAAACCGATTTCATCTTTTTATGGGAATGGTCCTGGCGGGTCATTCTATGGACATTAAAACCCATTCTGAAATCAGGTTTGAACTCGTTTGCAAGTAGTCGATCTCGATTGAGTTATTGAGATCGATCAGTGGTTGTACTAAAAACGCTGAGAAACTAGACTTCTCAGAATTACGCTAGATCCCCGACTTCTTGGAGAAGTCGGGGATCTGTCTCCCGTGCTTCTCGATCCACAAAGTCCGCCTTTTCGGACTGAAAACAGAACAAATGTGGAATTTGATATTTTGGCGATCGATCTGACTAGCAGAATGTGGATTTAATTATAGCCCCAATCTGTTCGATCAATAATCTGCTTCAGCAGAACATAGAACTTCCCAATTAATCTACCTCTAGATGGTCGATGCCTCTGTAGTTCTTGATTTGGCGTAGCTCTTCTGATAATTGTAGATCGAAGCTGGGCGCGCACCCGCATTGGAAGCCCATTGTTTGAGAGCTTCAATTTGGGGTTTGGCAATTGTGGCTAATGGTACAGTTTCTTCGAGAGCGCGGATAATATGTTCGGTATTAAAATCCGATCGATTGCCTGTAGTTCCGCTACTAAAAGCCTGCTGCATTCCCTCGACGATCGCTTGTTCGATTTCGGCACCACTATAATCGAGCGAATGTCTGGCTAATAATTCTAGATCGAATTCTCGTAACCGACTGGGGCGGAGTTTTTGTAAGTGTACTCGAAAGATTTCTGGGTGTTGCTGAATTGGTGTATGATATGGCGATCGAGTGAAGCAGTTGCTATTCAATATGACGGTAATTGGTGGTTTTGGGTTGAGATGACTGGAATTCATCAACGATTATTTGCATAAACCCACCCCTTCAGTCCCCAGCTACACTGGGAATAATTCAAAATCCAAAATTGATTTAGATAATCTGACAACTTTCTAACTTTTGAACGATCGCCGTCAACATTTTACAACCCACCCAAAAATCACCCAAACCCCAACCCATCCAGGCTCCATTACGGGGTAAATGTCCGGACGGTGCATAAAGATTGAATTGTAGATCGTTCCAGTATAACCAATTATCATTAACACACCAACCTGTCATCCTGCCAAACCGACACCAGGCATTCCAATCGGGTTCGGCTGTGCCGCCGACACTGCGCCAAATTTCGGCTTGAATGCTCAACCCAAATCGATCGTTACTATAGGTTCTCCACAAATTATTAATAGTTTGCCACTGGAAACAATCGATTTTTTCTAAATCTTCTATCCTCAAAAAACCTGCTTCTTTCCGTTGACACAGATCCAACATTATTGTCTGAGTTTCTAAGTCAGCCGCTTGCCATTTTTGCTGCTGAAGCAATATTTTTAGATCGATCGTATTTCTACTCAAACTACCTAAAACCGCACCATCTATTGGTGGTCGTGCTTGAAGGTTTTGTCCGCCAAGTACAGCATCATATTTTCCTGGTCGATCTGGTTCTGACATGGTTTATCGATCGAGTAATGCTGGATTAAAATATCAATACGGCTTCAGTTTGAAGCTAAAGCCGTATTTCAAACCAAAAATACTTAATCACAACGATAGTATATATCAGCAGAACCTACATTGGACACTTATTTATCGACTCAAAGTTCGCAGAAAGCGACCTAAACTCGCAAACACACCAGGCGATTTTGCCGGAGCGGAATTATCCCCTGGAGTCGATGGCATTAGGATCGCGTCTAGCTCGTCTCCGACGGGCTTCTGAGGACATTCCGCCAGCAGGGTATAATCATCATTTTCTTCTAACCACACCTGCCATTGAGCTGGATAGCAGCGGTAGATTGCTGATGTTTCGAGGGGTTTGATATAGTAGGCGCAGGTGAGCGTTGTCAAGAATCTGTCGCGCAGTTGTCTGGCAGCATAACCGATGCCGACAATTGCCGCATCTTCAAGTTTAGGTAAGAATAATATTACCGGACGATCGCCTGCGGCATTACATAATTTTTCTACTTGCTCGACTTCTACCGCTGAAGGATCGATCGCGATATATAATTGGTCTTCAGCTTGAATCTTATCCGTTATCGGCGATCGACTACTACCTAAATCGTCAATCTTAAAATTAATATCTGTCCAATCTCGTTTTGCTAGAGCTGCTGCACCAGTATCGGTAAATAAGACCTTAAGCGTATTACCTCTGTCGATAAATGATTCGATAAATTGCCGTGCCAAATTCATCGACTTGAGTTCGGGAATTAAAATTTCGACGGTAATCCGTTTGTGTCCATCAGCGATCGCGGCTATCGTAGCAGCCTGAGCTAATGAGATCGATTCTTCGAGGGTAGTTGGTAGTTGTGACATTGAACCGTAGGAACTGACTCTATCTCTATTAGGTTACAGCTCGATCGGACATTGGCACAACAGTTTAGGTTTTAGGGTTGAGGCTGGAGAAGTTTGGCGCAATTTCCAGTCACCCTCTCCCAGTTCCCTGAGATCTCCTGTAGTTAAGGGGAAAAAGTATCATAAATTACCAAAACCCGATGGTTTCGATCCCTTTACCCTTTACTCCTTCCCCTTTTTCCTTCTAGTTGACTGAACTACTCACTCGGCAATAAGGATAAAATTCGATAAGGGCGTTTGCCCCAATAGCTTCCAGGTGCAAAGCTGGCTTCCTTTACTCCAGTGCTAGATTGAGCACCGATAAACTTTGCACCCCGAACATCAGTGACGATACCCATATGTGCTGATGAACCCCTCACCGAAGGGAAGACAATCACATCACCCACCAGCGGGGATTTGGTGAGAGAAAAGTCTGAATCATGTAAGTACTCACTTGCCATGCGATAGTCATAGCCCTCAAAGATCTGGTTATAGACGGCATAGACGAAGTGAGAACAATCAACCCCTTTTTTATCTTTACCGCCATATCGATAACGAGTACCTCTCCAAGATTTAGCTTCAGACGCAACAGTATTGAGATCTTGAGATGTTAAGATATCTTCTCGATTTTCGGTACTAGCATTTGCAGGTAGGATGGAGCCATAGATAACTAAGACGCAAACCAGAATTTTTTTATACATAGATGTATCGAATGGTAGATGATTTTTTAAACCCAATTCTTGTTAAGTTTTGACGGGGACAGTTAAAAGGCTGTTCCTCAATTCCATTCAGTCATTGAGCGATGATAAAACTGACTTACTCCCTATAGTTAAATTACCCAAATCCAGTGCTGTATCGATCGTTTATTTCGCAATTATTGCCATGACAAAATTCCCGCCTATCTCATGTAGAAATTAGCGGGGATTGTGATGATTAAAATTATGTGAATTACCACATACTGACTACCAAAGCAATCCGTGTCGGCTTCCCAATTCGGCGGGAATCGCCTCCAGAAACTTTGCTTTTATCGGTCTTACCTTCCCTCCAAGGACAGAAATCCCGGTACCCAAGATCTAAAATTTGACTCTTAGGATCACTTTGGCTCTCTTCGGCGAAGGCAGAGGCTACGCTCAGGGTAAGCTGTTTAGAGTTAACTGACAACACCTTACCGATTAGCTTGGTTTTTGCTGGTGGTATTGGCGATCGCGTTTTGTCGATCGGATCAGAGATTGGTGGGCTATTTACTGAAGATCCCGATCGTTTGCGG
>NZ_JANOJV010000278.1:0-1741 GCF_031418915.1 Chamaesiphon sp. VAR_48_metabat_135_sub
CCTTGGTAGGGGCAATTCATGAATTGCCCCTACCAAGGGTTTCATACATCAATTCAGCAACGCCCATTAATGTTCGCAGAATTCTGTTAGCTACCTTAAAGCAATCTTAGCCGTTGCTTAAACTTAATATGTAATAACCGAAGAAGTAACCAGTGAGGGAATATGGCACGTCAATTCTCGCGGCGGCAGTTTTTGATTCATTCGACTCTTGCTAGTAGCGGTGCGATTGCCGCAAACGCCCTGAGCAACGCTGGATTTGTCCATTCTGCATTCGCGATCGTTCCTTCTGATAAACTGCGTCCTAGGATTCCTTACGGCATCGCTAGTGGAGATATTACTCAGGGTAGTGCTGTCATTTGGAGTCGAACAGATCGACCATCCCGGATGTTAGTAGAATATGCTGATGACTACACATTCCGCAACAGTAAACAAATCGTCGGTTCAGTAGCATTAGCAGCGAGTGACTACACTGCGCGGCTGACTCTCACTGGATTACCCACTGGGCAATCCGTCTTCTATCGAGTTCGATTCCAAGATCTAGATGACGCAAAGCTCATCAGCGCACCCACAAACGGCTCCTTTCGCACAGTTCCCAACATCGGCAAAGACATCACGTTTGTCTGGGGAGGAGACACCGCAGGGCAAGGCTGGGGCATCAATCCTGACTTTGGGGGGATGAGAATTTATGAGGCGATGCGACGACTCAAGCCAGATTTTTTCATTCACTCAGGAGATACAATCTACGCAGACAACCCGATTCAATCCGAGGTTAAACTAGCAGATGGTAAGATTTGGCGCAACTTAGTCACGGAAGAAAAATCTAAAGTTGCTGAAACTCTCAAGGAATTTCGCGGCAATTATCTCTACAACTTGATGGACAAAAACGTCCGGCGATTTAATGCAGAAGTGCCGCAGTTAGTGCAGTGGGACGACCACGAAATCCGAAATAATTGGTATCCCAATCAAATAATTGAGAACGACGATCGCTACAAGGTCAAAAACGTAAATCTGCTCGCAAGTCGGGGAAAACAAGCCTTTTTAGAGTACGCGCCGATTCGGCTCAACGGGAGCAATCCCGCACAGATTTATCGCGCCTTCAACTATGGCGCGGCTCTAGAAATCTTTATGTTAGATAAACGGAGCTACCGAGGTCAAAATTCCCCAAATCGCCAGCCAAATTCAAGCTCAGAAACAGCTTTCCTGGGGAACCAACAACTTCAATGGTTAAAACAACGCTTACTCAACTGCAAATCAACCTGGAAAGTAATTGCAAGTGACATGCCCATTGGCTTAATGATTCGCGATGGTTCCAAGGCATTTGAAAATGTTTCAAATGGAAATGGAATCCCCCTCGGACGAGAATTAGAACTTGCTGAGTTATTTCGATTTATCAAATCTAATAAAATTCGGAATGTTGTTTGGCTCACCGCAGATGTGCATTATGCAGCAGCTCACTACTACGATCCCAACCGAGCACAATTCCAAGATTTTTATCCCTTCTGGGAATTCGTAACTGGGCCACTTCATGCAGGTACTTTTGGGCCGAATGAATTGGATAATACTTTTGGCCCACAGGTGAAGTTTAGCAGTGTCCCACGCGGAAGTGCCCAAAACATTCCACCCACTGCGGGACTACAATTTTTCGGCCAAGTTAAGATTGATGGTGAGAGTCAAGTGATGACTGTGGCACATTACAATTTAGATGGTAAAAAAGTTTACAGCATCGACTTATCTCCAGAAA
>NZ_JANOJV010000279.1:0-3128 GCF_031418915.1 Chamaesiphon sp. VAR_48_metabat_135_sub
ACTGACGCGCCTTCCGCCACCCATCTCCTTCAGTATCATTCGTCACTCCCGCCGTCAATAACTTAATCAACTCTCCACTATCAGCCGGAATATCCCCAACTTGATAACCCGCCGCCTTGAGCGCGTGCAGGATTTCCACACAACTCTGAGGCGTATCCAACCCCACCCCATTCGCCAACCGCCCATCGCGAGTCGGATAATTAGCCAGAATCAGGGCTACCTTACGATCGCATACCTCCGTCTGCCGTAGTTTACTCCAATTTAAAGCTAATTCTGCCACAAATTTGACTCGATCGGGCACGGGTTCATACACCAATACATCCGTCTGAAGTGCCGAGTTCTGAGTTTGCACCGCCTTGAACGAAATCGCTCGCGTAATAATCCGCCCATCCACCTCTGGGAGAGCCACATTCATCGCCATATCGCGGGGTGTCAAACCCTGCCAACCAGATTGCCAAAATTCCTTCCCCGCACCGCTCAAAATCACCTGAAAAACAGGTAAATTCAACGTCGCCCACAAGCCAACCTGGGGCATATCAGTATCTAAACTTGCTAGGGAAAAACTCGTAGTATTGAGTAAAACATCCACACCCTGCTGACAATAACTAGTTAATACCCGCTGTACCACCGGATCTTTGAGCGAAGACACAAAGATCGGCACCGGAGTTAGCTTTCGATCGACTAATGCTTGACATAATGCCTCGATCGCGGCTAGATTTCCAGATAAATAGTGCGCCCGATAGAAGATGATCGCCGCCCCACCCTGCAACGGCATTCCCTCCGGCAGCCACCGCACCTCATCATAAATTCCCACACGCGGTACGGCTTCAGCCGCGCGATATGCACACTCAAAACCTAACCACCGACTGGCGATAAAATTCAATAGCTGACGGTAATTATCCACCCCACCTTCGATTAGGTATTGCCACACTCGATCGACATCCGCCAAACTCGCAGTAGAATGGCTCATCAAGGTCGGATCGGGACGCTCATCCCCTGGCAAAACGATTAGCACCGCTCCCGTCTGTCTGGCAGTCTCCTGAACCACTTCTAGCCCATAATTCCAGTAGGATTGACCCCCAATTAACCGGACGATAATTACCTTCGCCGCCGTCAGTACATCCTCGGCATAAGTATCGATCGTCAATTGCTGCTGGAGTTGCAACAAATTCACCACCCGCACCTGGGGAAAGTCTTCTGATAGCTGCGTTGTAGCGACTGCCAATGTCTGAATATCAGTATCTGCGGCGGTAATAAATGCGATCGGTGCTGGCTGTTGTTCGACAAAGATGACACCTTCAGCCGCAGGATTCCAACCACCTGGTATTGTAGCGAGACGATGCATTGATTTTCACCCTGACAAACAGCATCTCATTGTAACGAACTTGGACTTGGCAATATAGAATTAGATCTGTTATGTCCAGCTAATTTGAAAGTCATTAAACAACTTTGTTGCCGCAGCAGTCAGTCGAAGAATTATTAAGCCTTGCCCATGTCCAAGCCATTGCTGGGCAAGCTGGAGTAAGTATGTCTTACTTCGATCTGGATTATGGCTTTGATGGTACATTTCGCTCGATCCGTACCAGAGGCTCTAGGCTTGTAACTCAAGGATTGGCGGTAGATTTTCAACTCAAAGCATCTGTAAATTATCTAATTGAGTCTGAGTATATTGTCTATGACTTAGATGTGAAAAACTACAACGATCTCATCGATCGGAGATTGAGTAGCAGTGGCATTCCTTGTATTCTACTTTTAAAGACGCTTCCAGCCAATCGGGATAGGTGGTTGACAGCTTCCGAAGATTCACTAATTTTGGGTGGCGGTTGTTACTGGGCATACCTCAACGGCGAATTAAGCACTAACTCAAAAACTGTTAGAATTCGGATATCCAGACAGCAACTATTTCTACCTGAGTCTTTGCGGTGGATGCTCAACAATGTTGATAGTGGAATATGGCCATGATCGAACACAATCCAATTATAGACTTGAATCTATCTAAGCAAGATGTAGAGAGTTATATCCTCAGTCATGGTTGGCAGCAAGTAGATCATCCCAATCACAAGCTCCAAGTTTTTGCTGGATTGGTAGATAATGATGGTCGAGCAATTCGATTGGTGTTGCCGATAACCAACGATCTAAAAGATGCGCCTTTGCGGATTTATCAGGCGGTACAAACGATCGCAGATATCGAGGATCGATCGCTGAATGCAGTGGTTGCAGATATTGAAAAAGTTAAAGCATCACAATAAAATAGTGAGTCTAGTGAGTCTGAGGATCGGTGCTGGCTGTTGTTCGACGAATGTCTCAAAAGTTCTGCCATTTTTTTTATTCTTCAACTCGTGCTTTTAGCTCATCTACTAAACTTTTCATATAATCATCCTCCGAAATATTTAATATTATAACTGCCCCAAACCTTTATCTCGATCGATCATCCTACTCGATCTGCGTAACAGACTTCCTACCTGGCCGACGTTGGGAGATCTGAATTAATAATCTCTTATCTAGCTTCAACATTTTGCCGTAACCAGTTGGTAAAAGCATCCCGCTCTAATTCACCCGCAGCCAAAGCTAAAATCACCTGCTCCTGCTGATCAACCATAGCCTTAATCTCCAGCCGATTCAACACCAGAAATGTCTCCATTGCCGCGTGTCCAGCACGTTTATTGCCGTCAACAAACGGATGGTTCATCACAATCGAGAATCCCAACGCCGAAGCCTTTTCAATGATTGTAGGATAAAGTTCTTCACCACCAAACGTCATGCGTGGTTGTGCGAGAGCAGATTCTAATGCACCCAACTCGCGGATCCCGCCATTTCCAGCTACCTGTTCCAGGATTCCACGGTGTAGCTCGATTACTTCTGCTAACGTTAGATAACGGATCATGCTAACCGACGATAGAGTTCGGCATTTTTCTTGAGGACATAACTTGCTGCTTGAGTAAACTCATCTTGAGGACGAGCTAGCCACTCTTCTATATTGGCACGCAGTAAATCTTCTGGTGAAACTTGGCTTTCCTGTGCTAATTGCTGCAATTTCTGAAGTTGCTCATCTGGAATAGTGACTGTGATAGAAGCCATCGATAATTCCTCAATATTCTAGATATTTAATATTATAACCACTGAGATCG
>NZ_JANOJV010000280.1:0-7921 GCF_031418915.1 Chamaesiphon sp. VAR_48_metabat_135_sub
TCGCCCTGTTACTGGCTCGTACTGTATTTCAAAATATTCAGACACCAGCAACTCAATATCTGACGATTGGGGTGATTTGTGCGGTGATTTCGGTATTTCCGGTGTTCTGGTGCGTGTTTGGTACTTATGCTCGATCGCAAGCAGTATTAGCCCAACATCCAGAGGAGGCTGAACCCGTGACAGGCTCTCTCATATCAGAATTGCGGATCGTGTTTAGCAATCGACCATTTCTATTTGTAGTAGGGATTTATCTCTGTTCCTGGTTTAGTCTTCAACTGACTGCGGCAATTATTCCCTACTTTGTGGTGAGTTATATGCGCCTACCACTGCAAGACTCACCCCTAGTTATTTTAGCCGTCCAGGGTACAGCTTTGGGGATGTTGTCGGTGTGGAATTTGATCTCTCAAAAAGTAGGCAAAAAAGTGGCATACTTGTTGGGAACTAGCTGCTGGATCGTCGGTCAGGGGGGGCTATTCCTGCTTCAGCCTGGTCAAACTACGCTGATGTATGTATTTGCTGTCTTGGCTGGTGTGGGCGTGTCTACGGCTTATCTGATTCCCTGGTCGATGTTGCCTGATGTGATTGAGTTTGACGAGTTGCGGACGGGACAACGCCGTGAGGGGATTTTCTATAGCTTGATGGTATTCCTGCAAAAAATCTGTTTGGGTTTTGCAGTAGCTGGAGTGCTCCAAAGTTTGGAGTGGAGTGGCTACTTACATCCGACTGCGGCGGTTTCCGCACCAGTCCAACCAGAGGCTGTCTTAACCGCGATTCGGTTAGCCATCGGCCCAGCACCGACAATATCACTAATTTGTGGTCTAATTCTCGCTTATTTTTATCCGATTACGCGCGAAATGCACCAACAAATTGTCTTACAACTTCAGGAACGCCGCGAACGCACAGGGAATCGGGAGTAGAAGAGGTGGTGCGATCCGATCGATCCTAGCCCCCTAAATGATGGTAAATTCGATCTCACAATCCAAATTACATATTTTGGATTGCGAGATTTTAGGCAATAACAGTGCAAATAGTCGGAAGCAGATCGAGCTTATCGAGTCAGCGACACTGTGTGGCTACTTCCATTCGCACAGGTAAACTGAGGTGTGGTTTGAGTGATATCTGACTCGAATTTAGCCCGACCAATTTTGTGCGCATATATGACTTTGAAGAAGATTTTTTCGCCGCCAACGAAGGCCAAATCTCTAGTGACAACAGTAGAGTTACCAGGGTTGAGCACATCTCGCCCATTCAGACCGAAAAGCGGTTCTAAATGTTGAGTCTTCTTGTCAACATCTACATAGAGGAACTTCGTAGCTTTCACCGTATCCGTAGTGTTATTTTCGATTGTAATTTTTACATCTTTACAGGCTCCAGCAACTGCGGCATCTGTTGTACCTAGCAAGACACCAAACAACAATAAAGAAGACAATAAGATACTTTTATTGCTAAAAGATTTGACTGGTGGTTGAACCTTAACTCGTTGGGGTAGCTTGTGCTCTTGACGATCGATAAGATTAGCAATAAGTTTCATGTTAATACTCCTAAAATGATGGTAAGTTCGATCTAAGTATCTAAAGTCTGGGATTTAGATTGTAAATATTGGCAACCCGATCGAGCGATCTTGAATATATAGTTTGTCCCTCGATTCGAGCCAGGGTGACATAATTAAGCCTATTAATCAAGCTCAACTGTATGACTGCTGCCATTTCTACAAGTAAACTTGGGGGTAGTTTTAGTAATCGGTGGCTCGAATTTAGTCCCGCCAATTTTTTTCTCGTAGGTTACGCGGAATAACGTCTCATCGTTGCCAACGAATTCCAAGTTTCGAGTGTCAGTAAAAGATTTACGGGGATTGAGAAACTCTCGTCCATTGATACCCAAAATTAGTTCTGTCCGAAATTTATTCTTGTCAATGTCCTTGTACTCGAACTTCGTTATTTTAATCGTGTCTGAAGCCTTATTTACAAGCGTAATTTTGACATCCTTACATACGTCCCGAGCGAATGCCCGATCTGTTGTACTTAGAAAGATACCAAACAGCAATAGAGAAGATAATAAGGCTTTTTTATTGCTCGACAATCTGACTGGTGGTTGAAATTTAACTCGACTGATAAGATTAGAAATAAGTTTCATGGTGATTTTAGTTGGGGTAATGGATAAGATCGACACGGAGGATCGATCGATTCGGATCGGTTGTTAGGTTATGAATATTTATTAAGAATACTTAAAGCATTTTGCTTAGGCATAGTAGGTAAAATATATACCTTTCTTTCAATCTCGATCGTCATCAGATTAGAGGTTTTATGCGCGGGTCGCTATTGGGCAAACTAGGCACAGTATTGCTAGGAATAACGGTTACTTTTAGTAAAACTCGCTTGATTATTAACTTTTGATCGGTTAAAATTGTGACAATTTTTTGATGATTTCCAATACTCAATTCGCTCGAATTTAGTCTTGCATCTATTTCACCATGACGATTTGCGTCGATCTGACCGAGGTGAGTGTTCAGGCTAAATGGGTGGGGTGGAGTAACAACAAATTTACTATGACCGAGTGGGACTGTAACGTCGATTTTGAATGCTTTTTGATTTGCTGATGGTTGTTCTTTAAACCTGCGGATGCCAAAATCGACAACTTTATCAACTTGCTGTTGGGCGAGGGCGATGTTGGCTCTAGACGGCGGTTCAGATCGGGCGAGAAGTGACAACGAGAGAATGGGTAAGATCGCGACTAGCGGTAAAAGTAGAGAATTAAGTTTCATGGTTTCGATCCGAGGGTAATGAGTAGAGATTAGCAGGAAAGATAAGATCTTCATCGATCGGCTATTGTCTTTAGTACGGAGCTATCAGCAGATTGGATTTAAAAATCTGAAAACTGGTATTTTCTCAATTTTATTCGATCTTTATCCTGATATTTTTTGATCGGGTTTGAGTAACCCATCCAAGATTTATAGAGCTTCATCGGGAGTCATAAGTCGGGATGGGGGATGAACTAAATAAGGTAAATTGTTGCTACCACCACCATCACATCCGATCGGGATCGAGGTAGTCAATTTTGATAAAAATACCATCAACCAATACTTTGGTTAATGGCGTGAAAAGATTAAGTTCGATCGATTGTACAGAGCGTGGCGATCTTATTTGACGTTGTAATAGCGACCAGATTCATCGTAATAGTTACCAGATCGATCGTAATTATAG
Source organism: Chamaesiphon sp. VAR_48_metabat_135_sub (assembly GCF_031418915.1). Lineage (NCBI taxonomy): Bacteria > Bacillati > Cyanobacteriota > Cyanophyceae > Gomontiellales > Chamaesiphonaceae > Chamaesiphon > Chamaesiphon sp. VAR_48_metabat_135_sub. The sequence goes on from NZ_JANOJV010000280.1 coordinate 3,201, forward strand.
TCCCCGCTAAAATACTGGCGATATTCAGGATGCTTCTCAGCATCATAATACTTCCCATCCCGATCGAAATAGTCACCACGGCTACCGACGTAAATATGAGAGTTACCTAGCTTGTAATAATGATATTTCCCATAATATTTTTTGCTACCGCTGCGATTTCCGTCCTCCTGCATGGATTTGTAATAGCGACCAGATTCATCGTAATAGTTACCAGATCGATCGTAGTTATAGTCCTGGCTATAATACTGGCGATATTCAGGATGCTCATCAGCATCATGATACTTTCCATCTCGATCGAAATAGTCACCACGACTACCGACGTAAATATAAGAATTACCTAGCTTGTAATAGTGATATTTCCCATAGTATTTGTTGTGGTTTTTCTTGCGATGTCCACCATCTTGATGTTTGCGACCACCTTTGTGTCCGCCACCATCTCCGTCTCCCGCAACAGCAGGTAACGATGCTCCAATCGTCGCCAGAGTCAATGCAAGTGCGAGTAAAGATTTTAATTTCATCTTAGAGATTTCTCCAAATTTATTGATTTGTTTGTTCGTATTAATGACTACATTTTATTCTGACTGATTCCAGCAAACAAGTTAAATTTTGAATAATTAACTATTTTTTTAAGTCACTGTTTTGTATTTTCATAACAAATAATCAGTCGATTTTTCATCTATCACGAAATAGTAATCGTAGCGAACTGATGTTCGATTACCGACGGTTAGAGTAACCCACGATCTTGTGTTCGGGATTATCTATAGTACGGATGTGAAGGCTAAATGGATTTACTTTTTTGCTTTTAATTGCAAATTTCGAGTTTCTGACTCTGTTAATAACGATCCATCAGCTTTGAGAGCTTGAACTTTCCAACTCAGATCCGATCCTTTAGTTTTTTTCAGCCAAGGTGGCGCGAGATAACTGGTGGTACTTTTTGACAGTACTGCTGAGAAAATTAGTCGATTTGACTGATTCACTTCCAATTTATAACCCTTCGCCCCATCGATTCCTTTCCAGCTAAAACGCAATTGTTGCTCGGTGGGTATTTGAGCGTCGGGATCTGGTTGAAGGAGAGCAATTTGCTGGGAATTAGAGACAATCGATTGACGTAATATCGGCATTGGAAATCCCGCTACCCCTCCGGTCGGTACGATACTGATATTGTTGAATGAAGTCCCCGCTGAATTGTCAGTTGCTTCAATCCGTAGTAAAACCTGATGCAGTCCCTTCGAGCCTTTCGGTAAAGTAGCTGGATCTGGTCCTGGGAGAAAGATTTTGCCGTTTGGTTGTAAAAATAGATCGAATCGCTCCAGCAGTGTATAGCGTCGTTGCAAACCCCGTTGTTCGAGGGGTAAAGTTGCCTCCGTTAACAAGTCTCGCTGCGTCGGTGGCGCGTCTCCAGGTAAAACTACTTCCCATCTGCCTTTGAGTCTACCCGTGCCGTTGTAGGCGATGTTAGCACCAAATCTGGGCAAGGTTTCGCCACTACCGATTGGTGGTACTGTTTGACCATTGGCTAATTGATAGCGGACGCTGGTAATACTCAGCGGTACTCCCGCGCCGGAGCTGGTTAATCGACAGGTGACGGCGACGTATTCATCAATACCGCCATTCGTACTCACTAATCTCCTCACGTAGAAGAAGTCAGCTTGGTTCCCTCGCGCAGCATCTTGGTAAGCCTTGCGAGTAATTGAGGCGGGAATGCTCATAATGTCAGTATAGTTATTGACCCCGCTCAATTGTCCGCGATTATACCGTCTGGGCAATCGTCCATAGACTGTACCTGGTACGCAGGAGCCATTGGCATTGATTGCACCGCACCATTGAGCATCCGCCGGAATTTGGTTATTTAAGCCGAGGAAGGTAAGGAAGACGGTAGTCGGCGCGAAGGTACTGACGTTTACTCCTGTGGGGCTGACAGTAGCAGCCTGAAGCGGGCGAGGGTTGATGAGCGCGATGCTAGAGAGCGAGATTGTTGCAGCAATTAATTTGTTGATGGTTTTCATAGTAGAGCGGGGCGGGGAGCGGGGAGCGGGGAGCGGGGAGCGGCAAGGGACTGATGTTGAATGTGTTCCTTTACCCTTTCCCCTACTTCACTAGAGGCAAAATCTCTAGTGAAGTAGGGGAAAAGGGACGGGTTTTCAACGAAATCGCTAGTTTCATTTTTAAAAACTCAAACTGAGTCCAGCACTAATTGTGTCGATCGAGGCATTAGTATTAACATTATTCTGGCGATCTTGATTAATCGTTGATTGTTTGCCATAGCGGATAAATGTACTGCCAGGAATTTCTTGCCCGAGCGAGTTGAGTTTGAAATTCCAAGTTAGCAGCAACTCTAAGGATTCACCCCGATTGAAAGCTTGCCCGATCGAGTCGGAATCATCACTGCGATTATAATTAAAAGCAACCAGCGTACCGGGCACAAATTCCCAACTGACACCGAGAGTCGGACTATTAGTAAATTTGGTAATTTGCTGTCCGAAATTAGCCGCGTTGATGAAGTTGTAGCCGAGATTGAGGCGGAGCTGGGGACTAGCTTGCCAACTAGTTGATACTTGGTGCGTGATGTTGCGAGTATCAGCATTTTCCTGTCCTACTTGACGGTTATCTTGCACGGCATTGGCATATTTGTAATTAAAATTCACAGTGCCAACCGTCCAATCCAATCCTACTTGATGGGTAGTATTAAGCTGGTTGGGAATTTGGGCGGGATTGTTAAAGCCGCCGCCTACCGCAGCGGCAACCGATCCTGATTGGTTAGTGTGTTGAATACCGTAGGTAACAGTTGGCAGTAATTGATTTTTTTCCTGTAAAAATGCCTGAAGTGGAAAAGTTAGATTGATATTTGTATTGCGATTATTAGTTCTGAGGAGAGTGGGTATATTAGCAATATTATTATTAGAAAAGTTCTGCTGAAATTGGGCGGTAGCTCCAGCAATATTCATGTTTAGCGAGTACTGAGTTTCTAATTTATCGGCTTGAAGACTCGTCCCCAATGTCCCAAATTGCGGATCGATTCGCTCGGTACGAAAATTAATAGAAGCAGATAAAGTGCGATCTCGATCGATCTTAATATCCTTGAGTAAATCGTAACTAGCTTCTGCATACCAAGCATTCTTATTCGCAGGTTCGAGCGGGACATCATTCAATCCCTGACTTAATTCTGGATCGTTAGCTGGTAAACTTGTAAACGTACTATTCGCAAAACCAGCATCAGCTTTGATCCTGCCTGTATCATCTCCCCCTGTGAGTCTGACTCCCACCCCCGAACTTTTTTCAGCATCGACTATTTCGCCGACATTAAAGTTCGCAACTGGAGCGCGAGAGCCAGTCATCCAAGTAGTTTCTAATCTCACACCAGCATTCTGATTTTGAGCTATTTGCAGTCCTAAAATCGCGCCTTCAAGCGTATTTTCATTTCGATCTAATCCAAAGATATTCTCAAAACCTACGATGCTAGTCGAACTAAGTCGCGCCACAGATAGATCGCTAAATTGATTGAGTTTGACTTTAGCTGATAGTCCCCGCGTACATAGATTATTCAGTAAAAATGGATGATTGCCAAAGCAGAGATTCCCGATCGCAAATTGGTTGTTTTCGTCACTAAACTCGACAGCATATTCACTCAGATCGATTTGGGATGCGCGTTCTTGAATTTCCCCAAATCGTAATGCTTCGGGCTGAAAAGTAGTCCCAACTATTGTAAATTTACCTTTTAATGTCGCTTTGTCAATTTTGTACTCACTAGACAAGCCTCCGGTAAAATCACCAGTCACAAATGTCGGGCGTTGCGAGGCATCAGCATCGGGGCTACGGTTTTCTAATAACTGAGATTTGAGATTGATACTAAATTTGGGTGTAACCGTAAAATTAGGTTTTGCTACTGATGGAGTTGTTTCTGGTGTAGAAGATGAGGGAGGTTTTTCTGCTGTTGGTGGAGTTATTTCTGGCGTAGAAGATGAGGGAGGTTTTTCTGTTGTGGGTGGAGTTGTTTCGGCGGTAGAAGATGAGGGTTTTTCTTCCGTTTTTTCTGGTGGAGATGATTCGGCGGTGGAGGGCGAGGGTGTTGTTTCTGGTGTTGGAGCTTGAGCTAAGGTTGGATTAACTTTGATTTGGAAGGTAGCGAGAGTATCCCAAATATCTGCCGATTGAATGTTATAAACAGTAAGAGTTTGCTCGCCGGTATTTAGCGGTACTAAACTCGATCGATATACCAATTCATCACCATCAATTTCGACTTGGGATGTGATATCAATATTTTCCAACCAGACAGCAATCCCCCCTGGCTGAGGTGGCAATCCTCGTACTTTTACCCTGAGAACATCACCGACTCTAAGATCTATTTTTTGAAGATTAGTTTCTACCTGATTCGATTGAGAATTAGGTGTCGATGCTTGTGCCCAGCAAGGAATAGTATTAAACCAGTAAAATAAAAATAACGACAGAACACCTTTTAGCAAAATTTGCATATCTGCTCCTTAAACATCGATCGGGTCAACTCAATTTTCCGAACACGTAAACTGTAGATTTAGGAAATTACTTATTGGTCTTCAAACCTTAACTAGCTTTAAGCTTTTAACAACACATCCTCCCGTAACAATTAAGCCGATCGATCCACAGACAGCACCTAGTAATGGTGTTAAATTAGCGATCGGATTAAACAGCGAACTAAACGAACTTAAGCCCGCCGTAACCCCACTAAAATAGAGTCCAACAGCTAA
>NZ_JANOJV010000281.1:0-21438 GCF_031418915.1 Chamaesiphon sp. VAR_48_metabat_135_sub
ACCTTTTAAGCCCAATCAATGGGTGAAAGATCTCGACAATATGACGGGATTAAGCTTGGAACCAGAAATTCTCAACTGGAGTAAAGGGCCATTTGGGGTGGCGATGATCCCCAAACCAGCGGAAGTAGATACAGAAAGCGGAGCGGGATTGGTGATCTTTCAACAAGCTAGCGATCGATCTGCGGCTGAGAAAGCCTTTAAGAAACTAGATAATCGGATGGCGCAGACATTTAAAATTAACAAAGTCCAGATTGGCGGTAAAGAGGCAATCCAATGGGCATCGCCACTCAGTGTCATCGGCGGTACCCACGGCTGGCTCGATCGCAATCTGGCTTTCCTCAACTTGGGCGCGCCCGTAGCCAGTACCTTTGTGCCTCAGCCCAAGTCACGACTATCCGACACCGCCCTATTTCAACAGTCAACTCGATCGAACTTAAACAATCATAATGGTCAATTGTTCATTGATGTCGATCGAACAATTAACGCTGGAAATTTACAGTTGCCCCCCCTTTCGCCAGAAGTCAGAGCTGGATTTCAAGCCGTGAAAAGCTTGGGGGTGACTAGTGCCATCTTTGATGAATCTAGTAATCGGTTTGATATGTTCGTCACGCTCAAAAAAGTTCCAGGCGTTGACAATCTACCCACACCACCAAAATCGACTCAGCCAGCACCAGCACCTAAAGCCCCCGCAGTCGCGCCCACACCATCGCCATCAGGATTATAAGTTTGATGGGTTAGATCTTGGATCAATGCGCTGACGCAAGATCTGACCAATTGTAATTCTCAATTCTCTGCTTGGTGCGCTAAACCGTCGGGGAACCCGACGAACGCGCATCCGCAATTCTCAATTAATTTAACTACCGAGCCTTTACAAGGGCGATCGTCAGCGCGAAAATAAAGAGTCAGGATCACAGAGGAAAATAGCAGCGTGAGCGAACAATTTGACTACGATTTGGTAATTATCGGTGCGGGTGTCGGCGGACATGGTGCGGCACTTCATGCGGTGAGCTGTGGCTTGAAGACAGCAATTATCGAAGCGGGAGATATGGGTGGTACTTGTGTCAATCGGGGCTGTATCCCTTCCAAGGCACTGTTAGCTGCTTCGGGTAGAGTGCGGGAACTGCGGAATGCTCACCATCTCAAAGCGATGGGGATTCAGGTAGATAATGTCAAATTCGATCGAGCTGGAGTTGCCGCCCATGCCAGTAATCTCGTCACTAAGCTACGGGGAGATCTGACTAATAGTTTGACTCGCTTGAATGTCGAAGTGATTCACGGGTACGGGAAGATTGCAGCTAGCCAAAAGGTAAGTGTGACCACCCCTGAAGGGGAGAAGATCATCACCGCCAAGGATGTGATGATTTCATCGGGTTCAATTCCGTTTGTACCGCCAGGAATTGAAGTTGATGGCAAAACTGTATTCACCAGCGATGATGCGATTAAATTAGAGACAATACCCCAGTGGATCGCCATTATCGGCAGTGGTTACATCGGCTTAGAATTCTCTGATGTTTACACAGCACTAGGTTCGGAAGTCACGATGATTGAATTTTTCGACCAACTGATGCCAGGATTTGATACTGACATCGCCAAACTCGCCAAACGAATCTTAATCGATCCGCGTGACATTGACGCTCGCTCCAGTCTCCTCGCCAAACGGGTTATCCCTGGTTCCCCAGTCGTAATCGAACTCGCCGATGCCAAAACCAAAGAAGTCGTCGAAATCCTAGAGGTCGATGCCTGCCTCGTGGCGACAGGTCGGATCCCCGATACCAAAAACCTCAATTTAGAAGCTGTAGGGGTTGCCCTCGACCGCCGAGGCTTCATTCCGGTCAACGATAAGCTAGAGGTGCTGATCGACGAAAAACCTGTAGCGCATCTGTGGGCGATCGGCGATGCTACTGGTAAAATGATGTTGGCTCATGCCGCATCCGCCCAGGGGATTACAGCGGTAGAAAATATCTGTGGTCGATCGCGTGAAATTGACTATCAGAGCATCCCCGCCGCCGCATTTACCCATCCCGAAATTAGTTTTGTGGGGATGACAGAAGCTCAAGCAAAAGAAGCTGGAACTGCTGGCGGGTTTGAGATCGCCGCCGTGCGAAGTTATTTCAAAGGTAACTCCAAAGCGATCGCTGAAGGCGAAGCAGACGGCATGGCAAAAGTGATTTACCGTAAGGATACTGGGGAAGTGATGGGTACCCATATTATCGGCTTACATGCGGCGGATCTGATTCATGAGGCTTCCAATGCGATCGCGCAACGCAATTCGGTACAGAATCTAGCAACCTATGTCCACGCTCATCCTACCCTGTCTGAGGTGCTGGATGAAGCTTACAAACGCGCGGCTGGTGTTCATTAAATTCTCATAGATGTCGAGAAACCCGACTTTTCCAAAAAGTCGGGTTTCTGTCTCCACTAGGACTAAGTTCCAATATCTAGAAGATCGACAACTTCAAGCGATTTTGACAACATTCTGAGAAAAAAATGTAGCCGAATGTGAACTGAGTTGAATTTGGTGGGCAATATAAGTGGAGAGAGTAGTAACATATCCTAAATCTGCATTATGTCTGCAACCATCATTGATGCGATCGATCGCTTGATGCCATTGATTATCCATTCTACTTGTATCAAGTCCAATCTCTGGAACTCGCCCTACCAAGAATTACCTTTGCGAGACTACGCGCTCAGTTGGGTAATCGTCGATCGCAATCCTAAAGGTCGAGTTGCTTATCAGACAGTAACATCAGATATGGTGGAAGTTTGGGAAGATGAGGGGATTGATTGGCAGCAACGGGCGGTAATCAACCTCAAGGTGGCATCTCAAGAATTATGGACGCATCAGAAGCTACGTAAAGACGGTAGCGTTGTCTGGGCGATCATGATGCACAATGATGGGTTTGGTTCGTCTCGAATCTTGCTCTCACCTTATCTAGATAAATATTTTCCTGATGGTTATTATGTAGCCATTCCGGATCGCAGTATTGGAATTATCATTCCTCGCGATCTGTCGATTGGTGAAATGCAAGAAACCCAAGATTTACTCGAATCCTGGTACGATACAGCATCGGCACCAATGAGTCCACATTTATTTGCACCTGACGATCTGATTCCAGAACATTATTTGTGGAACTAAATAGTTGAATTAATCGATCTTTGATAATTGATAATTGGGTTGTTAGGATAAAAATCTAGATTCTGCCCTAACAACGAATCGCTCACACTAAATTATCTAACTTAGATCGAATCAAAAAAATCAGATCGGCAACTGTAATGCAGGCACTATCAGTAAAATCCGCGAAAAAATCTAACTGAAAAGCCTCAGAAAGATCGATGTAAATATTTGCAGCTTCTAGATAACTTAGTAAATCTTTAGAGCCAGACTGTCGCTGGCGAAGCTCTGCAAGTCGATCGATAAAGTTGTGGAATTTAAAGTCTAGATCGATCGCCTCTGGATCGATTTCGAGATTTCTGGCAATAATTACTCTGACGATCTGAAATATATCTAGGGTGCCACGTCGCATTATCTGATTAGTAAAAATCTCAAGACTTATTACCGTTATAGATTAAGACTACCAACCTTCGCATTGGTATAATAGCTCAACCTGTTAAAATTAACGCAAGTTGCTAGTTATAACCAAGGTTAAAGATTTTGGGATTAGGTATTGGGTCTTGGGTATTAGCGATGGGATAAAACCTAAAACCTAATAGCTAAAACCTAACACCCATCTCACTAAAAACCTATAACTAGTAACTTGAGTTAAAATTACCCCTTCCCAGTGACAAATTAGATATCTAGGATAGTGGATAGTGGATAGTGAAATCAATTGTTGAATGATGCCTTGGACACCTTTACATAGTCAGCTTCACCAGTGCCTGATCGATAGACAGTTGCTACCCATTAGTGCCAATATTTTGCTCGCCGTGTCTGGAGGCCAGGATTCGCTGTGTCTGGGGCAATTATTGCGCGACTTACAATCGCGGTGGAAATGGCAGTTAGCTGTCGCTCATTGCGATCATGGTTGGGCGCAGGATATCGGGATCGCCGATCGAGTCGCCCAAGTTACCACCCGCTGGCAGTTACCATATTATTGTGAAACTACCGCCAATTTACCAGAAACAGAAGCTGCGGCGAGAGAGTGGCGATATCAAGCCTTAGCCAGGATTGCCGAAACTACCAACAGTACCTATCTAGTTACCGCACATACTCAAACAGACAGAGCGGAAACCTTGCTTTATAACTTAGTGCGAGGTGCTGGTGCGGATGGATTGTGTGCGATGTCTTGGCACCGACAATTGACACCAGCAATTAGTTTAGTCCGTCCATTATTAGAAGTTAATCGTTCCCAAACAGGTGCATTTTGTCAAGAGTATCAATTACCTGTTTGGGAAGATAATTACAATCGCGATCTTAAATACGCTCGAAATCGCTTGCGCCTGGAGATTATCCCCCAGCTAGCTGCCGATTTCAATCCCCAAGTAGAAAGTCATTTAGCACGCACCGCCGAATTGTTACGTGCTGATGTTGAGTATTTAGAGTCGTTAGCACAAGACTGGTATCGAAAAGCATTGGACGATCGAGGTGTTAAACTCGATCGTCCAATGCTTCAATCCCTTCCGCTCGCCCTCCAGCGACGAGTCATCCGCCAATTTCTCGCCCAAAGTTTGGGTAAGATGCCCACATTCGATCGGATTGAAGCGACAATTATGCTGATCGATGCCCCTAATCGGACTCGGACTTCTACTTTCAGTCACGGACTAGCGGCGGAAGTCTCTGGCAAATGGATCGTGGTGCGGAAATAAAGATCGCTGGGCGTTGCTGGATCGAATTATGAAAAGCCAGAAGAGTGAGCGGGGAGCGAAAGGTGCTCTACTTGGGCTTTGCCCAAGTAGAGCACCTTTTCAAGATAGCGGGGGGAACAGAGATAATTGTCTTGCAAAAACAGCGCACCATCTCTCAAATCAGCAACGCCGATCGCTGTATGTAACCAAATATTTAGTTATTTATATTTCGACAAAAGTATAAAATTATACGCTATATTGTTCGATATATCCATTTGTAATCATAGTGGAAAGGAGATAGGGAACAAGTTTTCGGTCTTTAATGTCTCAGTGAATATTAATAAATTACGATCGAGAATCTTTCATAGTTCAGAGATTTGTTAAAATGTCACTATTAATATATTTTTCTAGTACTTATCGCGATCGATAGCACGGAATGGGCGAACTGATTTAAAACAGCAATCGATCTAGGAATCGATTTTGTCCCTTAAAATCTCATGGTTGCTATTTATAGTGCAGCCAATCCAACCCCTATGTCGATGTCAAAGTTCAGGAGTAAGATGCGATCGATGATATATTTTATCCTGTTTGGCTAAGAACGCTGTTAATCCCATCCTCAATTTAATCATGAAAATTCAAAATAGTAGACAATTGACTTATGCATGGTGGATGTATAAAATCCCGCTGCTGGTGGTTACTTTTTTACTCTCAGTCATCTCGACATTACAGTCAGAGTTGGTAGTTGCCAGAGAGCAACAGCCAGATCTCATCGCAGCTAGAAAAATCGCCAGAACGCCAACTACAGATCGAAGTAGCACCAAAACACCACAATCGGCTAGAGATTATTTTAAACGAGCGATGCAGCGATATCGAACTCAAGATCGACTGGGTGCAATCGCCGACTTCGATCGAGCGATTCAGTTGCAGCCTAGGTTTGTGGATGCTTATAATAATCGCGGCATCGTTAAAGGATCGATGGGCGATAAGTCGGGCGCGATTGCTGACTATACCGTAGCCATTTCCTTTAATCCCAAATTTTTTGAAGCCTATGCCAATCGCGGTTTTGCGCGGTTGAATATGGGAGATCGAGCGGGTGCAATGGCAGACTTGCAAGCAGCCAACGAGATTAAACCCAACGATCCCCAATTATCGATCGGCAAAGGGATTATATTGGCGCAATCTGGCGACAAACAAGGTGCTATTGCCAATTATAGCAAGGCGATTCAACTCCGTCCCCAAAGTTTAGACGCTTATTACAATCGTGGTTTGGCTAAACTCGATCTCGGAGATCGACAGGGTGCAATCGCCGATTATAATACAACAATTAAGCTCAAACCAACCTATGCTAATGCCTATTATGGTAGAGGCAAAGCAAAAGGATTGACGGGGAATTATCAAGGAGCAATTGCTGATTACGATTTAGCGATCGCGCTCAAACCTAATCATCCCAACGCTTATTTCAATCGGGCGATCGCCAAAAACACGATCGGCGATCGAGCTGGGGCAATCGATGACTACAATCGGCTCGTCAATCTCAATCAAAAAGATGCTAACGTCTACTTCAATCGCGCAGTTGTTTTTGCTGAGAGTGGAGATCGGGCAAAAGCAATCGCTGACTATACTACTGCGGTCAAGCTTAATCCCAAACTCGTTGAAGCTTATAATAATCGCGGGATTCTTCTGTTTACAATCGGCGATCTCACACAAGCAATCGCCGACTATAGTGAAGCGATCCGGCTCAAACCCGATTATGCTCTAGGCTATCTCAATCGAGGAATTGTTTTCTACGCGACTAGTGAATACAAAAAGGCGGTAGTAGATTACGATCGCGGAATCGCACTCGATCCCAGCAATGCTGAATTGTACTTCAATCGGGGGATCGCACAATCTCGACTTCAAGATTATAAACAAGCAATCGCCGACTATAATACCGCTATTCGCTTACAACCCAATCATGCTCTTGCCTATAGCAATCGTGGTCTAGTTCACGCTCAGTTAGCCGCTAATCCTGCTGCTACTGAAGATTTGAAAATGGCGGCGAAATTATTCCAGGCTCAAAAGAATATGCCTGCTTATGAATCCGTGATGCGGAAGTTAGAGCAAATCAAATAGATCGTACTGGATTGAGACAGGGGCAATTCTTGAATTGCCCCTGTCTCAATCTCAAATTTCGCCTAACCAATAATAGATCATATTAGGATTAGTCTGGCATCTTTGTCGTGGTTTTTGTGCTGAGGAATCCAGCCAAATATCTGAGGGTGGAGTTCCGAAATAAAGTTGGTAAGCTACCAAAGTCTGCTGATAGAATCGATCGTATTTTAGCTTTTCTTCTTTCCCACCTAAACTAGGCGAATGATGAAAAGATTTACCTAATATTTCACCACAAAATTTATTCCAGTAAGAATGAGTGTAAATGAGATGTAAGTGCCATACCAGATCGATCGGCACCGAAGGTGATACGATGTGGTCGGCTATCATTCCTAAGAACATAAACTTTTTATATTCTTGAATCGTTTTCAATGTATATAATCTCGTCCACTGATATTCTCGTGCTAGTTTATGTGAAAACTGAAAACTAGCACCAGGTTCGTCTAGAGCGAATTCACAAATACGTCTATATAAATCGATCTCGGCTGAGTTCATCTTAATTAAGTAATAAGTAATGAGTAATAAGTAATAAGTTCGTTTTTGAGACAGGTATTCAAACCCTTGCTGATTGGTAATTGCTCTATTTACTGAATAAATATCACTCAACCCCAATTCTAGTCACCACCACCACAGCCGCCACACCCACCGCCACCATCGCCACCGTCACCACCATCGTAGCCATCGTAGCCACCGTCGCCACCACGACTACGACTACGACTGCTACGACTGCCACCAGCACTAGAATTTTCAGCACTAAAAAGACTCAGAATAACGAATAGTGGCGCGCATAAAAATGGTATCCATAATAAGCCCCACCAATTACCACTAGAGGAAGATTGCCATTGCGATTTATTGAGTTGAAGAGAATTAGTGGGAAAATGACCTAAGATAGCTAATTTAGATTGAGGTTCGATCGAGCCTTTCGCGATAAACTGGATCGTAGTTGGATCGACACTTTTAGTATCTACAGCTACTCCGCTAGTTGTAAAATTTTTAGTAGCTGCTGATAGTTTAGCTGGCAAATGTAATGTAACTTGAGCTGACTTAATTGGAGCGTGTCGATCTGGAAAGATTGCCATCCATTTGAATTTTGTCTGAGAATTTTCGACTTCTAAGCCACCGATTACTCGATATTTAAGTACGAATATATGACTGTCTGGAAATTTATCTGTAAAGGTATGTTTCCATGAAATATGCTGTTGACCATTCAATTTATACAATTGGAGATTAGAGACAGGCTGGTTATTTTCTGTCACTATTACATCTTTAATTTCGTCAATTTTATCGATCTGAATATATCGATTGCGCTGATTTTTGTATCGATCGGTAAAAACATATTTCTGAGTCTCTGTAACTAGTAGATCTCCAGATTCAACTAGCTGAAGATCGACATCAATCTTTTCCCAATAGAAAGGATGATCCGAAGTTGCATGAACCTCTGTCGTACCTAAGCAGATCGACAAATATAGAGAGGTAATAAATAAAAAACTGCCGATTGTTGAAGGTAATCTCATCAAAATACTCCTAATTTATAAAGCTTTACTGTCTAAGCTGAAATTGCCAAGAGTATTAATTGGGATGGTTGCAGGTAATCCATTCGCACCGAGTGAGCCATCATTAGCTGTAATCGATCCATTAGAAATATCGCTCGCGCTCACGCTAGGTTGATAACCAAATAAAACAGTTGGACGGATTGAAAATTGTGGGCTGACACCAATCTTGCCTTTAATACCGAAAGAGGTACCAGCACCACCAAATTCGATCGCGGGACCGATCGAGTATTGTTTGGCATTATCTGCTAAACGTTCCTGGGCATTTGTACTATGAGCCACGAACATAGCAACAGCAACAGTCATTAGCGCAATTAAGTTTGGGCGTTTCATAAAAAAATAGTGTAGACGTTGCAGACAACATCTACACTCTAGTGCCTTTTCTAAATTGGAAACTATGAGATCGCTAAAGTCAGTAGATGAGTTCGATCTCAGCAATTTGCGTCAATGCTGACGAAAGTAGCCACGATAGAGTTCGCATCTCGGTACAACTTGACGATCGCCAGTCGTGACAATCAATCCATGACGATAGAGCGAATTTCTGGCTTTGTTATCTAGCTCTGTTATTTCTACGGTTTTAGTAGCTATTCGACACATCAAGAGGTATAAATCTACCTGTCTCAAATATTCTTCGATCATCTCCAAATGCTGCTGATAAATCGATGCGAGTAAGGTTGAATCTTCAAGCAGAGCTGCTCCACGCTCACTCAGCCTATTGAGCGTCAGTTGAACCAAGTTAGGAATACCGCCGATCGATTGCATTAACGATTGAATTTGCCGTTCATCTAGAGTTAGTCCCTTTTTAGCTGCTAATTCTGCGATCTCATTGGGGCTAAATTCGCACAGATCGATCGAGTACCCTACATTAAAAGGCGATTGAGATTCAACGAGCGGAATAGAATCCTCAAATCGCAGTGCAGAGTAGGCTAATATCAATCGAAATTGCTGCCAAATCTTTTTACTACTCTTACTTTTCTCATTCATAAAGCGCAACAGGTGCAGAAACTCACTAGCAGTTTTCGCATTCTGAGGATTATCCAATAATCGATCGAGTTTATTAATCGCTAGGGTGAACGGTTTAGAAATCTTTTCTAGGAAATATTCAAAGTATTTAATCGTAGCTTTAGTATAGTCAAATTGTTTAACCAATTGATCATATTCAGCTAGTGGCATCAAGAGATGAACAGATGATGCTTCGATCTCACTAGCAATCTCACAAATAAACTGTCGAAAAAAAGTTTGAGGATCTCGAAAGCTGCTAGAGTTAATCCCGTTCAAAGTCAGATACAGAGCTAAATGTCCTTCTTGTTCGGTGCGATCGAGCATTTTGGACATCAATAAAGTTTTACCAAACTGCAAGGGAGCCTGAATTCTAATTAGACTATGCCTTTCCATCTGGATACCATACCAAGCCTCTTCTCCACTTCTGGCAATATAAGGATTGAGATCTATGGGTAGTGGTGTTGGTTGTAGTGGTTCTTGTCCAACTTCTTGAGGATTGAGGCTCAAGATCTCACACAGCTTGTTGAAGTTTCCACGATCGATCGATTTGCTACAAAAAAAGTTACTTGTTGTCGCTGGAGACTGAATTTGAGCTTCCATACCCAGTCTGCCTTGAGTCCAGCCAAGCTTTTTCAGTGCTGCTTTTGCGGCATCTTTATACTCTGGACGTAGCTGTAACGATCGACATTGACGACGAGCCATGATTAATTGGGTGAATAATTACTATATTTTACAGCACTAATTTTTGTCAAAAAGCCCAATCTAGTAATGCATCCACCGTTTTTGTCTTGGTTAAGTTGATACTGACTTAGGTAAGTCAGTGTTTGTCGATCGAAGAGTGTAGGAAAATATAGCAACGGCTCAAAAGTTAAGACGATCGTTCGTCTGTAGATAACAGATAGATGAAAACCTATAAAATTGGTGGTAGTCTCCCCGCAGACGCACCTACATATGTGGTGAGACAAGCAGATCGAGATTTGAAGACCTATCTTCAGGCTGGAGAATTTTGCTACATCTTAACCTCTCGCCAAATGGGAAAATCTAGTCTGAAACTGCGGACGATCCAGAGATTGCTTGCTGAAGGCGTAGCCTGTGTGAATATAGATCTGACTGGTATTGGATCTGAGGGGATAAGTGCAGCGCAATGGTACTACTCGATCGCTGACGAACTAGCTACCGAATTTGATTTGGAATCGGAATTAGCAACTTTTTGGAATCGTCATCCCCAAATCTCAGATATTAAAAGGTTAGGCAAGTTTATCGATGAAATCATGCTCGAACAAATCTCTATTAGAGTGGTTATTTTTGTTGATGAAATCGATAAAGTTATTAGCTTAGGTTCCTTTACTGACGATTTTTTTGGACTAATTAGAAACTGTGCCGAACGACAAGCTACTAGTGCTAAATATCAACGGTTATCATTTGTTTTAATCGGCGTTGCCACGCCTCCAGATTTAATTAAAGACAAACAGCGTACCCCTTTTAATATCGGTCGGGCGATCGAACTAAATGGATTTCAACTATCTGACGATCTATCCCCGCTAGTGAATGGATTAGTGGGGATATCTAATCCAAAATTGACAATTGAAAAAATTCTCAGTTGGACGGGTGGACAACCTTTTCTCACTCAAAAGGTCTGTCAGCTAGTGGTTGAATCTCCGCAGGATTCGATCGAACAGATAATTAACAAGCATATTATCGATAACTGGGAATATCAAGATAATCCAGTTCACCTCAAAACAATCGCTAATCGTCTGTTGGGAAACCAATCGAGATCTAGTTACTTACTAGAACAATATCGAAAAATTATTAGTTCTAGCTCCACGCTGAGTGTCGATCATAGCTTAGAACAGCAACAGCTTAGATTGTCAGGCTTAGTAGTCGAATCCAACGGTAGATTAGAAGTTTATAATCCGATCTATGCAAGAGTATTTAACATCGAGTGGATCGATCGAGAGTTGGCTAAAATATGTCCTCACTCGCCTGCATTATTAGAATGGATCGATAGTGGGAAACCTAAGAAAATGCTGCTACGGGGTGAAGCATTATTGGAGGCTCTAGATTGGAGAGATCGACATCCTCAACTTAGTGGCGAGCATTATGATTTTTTAATTCAAAGTCAAAAAATAACATCAGATCGCCAATTCAAGAAAATTCAAACTAAAACCAGAAAATTAATTAATATTCTGGCTTGTTTACTGATTTCGGGAATATGCTTACTATTTGCTGTCTTAAATATTCATACTATTAATGAATTCGATCGATCTAGCAGTCAAATTATGGGTCAGTATGAATTTGCACCTTTGGATGCTTTAAAAGCAGCGATTATCAATGCCGATCGTTTTCAAAATATACACCTAACTTTGTTAGGTAATTCAACTCCTAACCCAAAATTAGCTCTCCAAAAACTAGTCGATCGCATTCAAGAAGTTGATGAAGTAAATACGTATCAACAAGGAATTAATGCAATTAGTTTTTGTCAAAACGACAAAATTTTTATCGCAGGAAGTAACGGTACAGTCGCTATTTGGGACAGACATGCGAGTGGTAAAAAGTCAAGAGAAATTGTTAGCTTAGGTGCTGCAATTAAAATTAATAGTGTTTCCCATTCTAACTCTCAATGCACAGATATGTTTGTTACAGCTAGCAGTGACGGCAAAATTCGATTATGGCAATGGAATCCACAGCAACAAAGTAAAGCGAAACTTATTAGTGAAACAATAGCTCATCAACCAAATGAGAATAATGATGGCGGCGTTCAGACTGTTCGATTGACTGAAGATGGTCGATATATATATAGTACGGGTAAAACTGATGGCAAATTAAAAAAATGGAAGGTCGATAATTATAACTTAACACCTGTGGGAAATACTAGCGATCGTGTCGCTCACGAAGGTGGAGTTATATCTTTGAACTTAAATGGTAAAAAAGATCGAATTGGTACTTCTGGTAAGGATGGTACCGCTAAAATATGGGATTTAGATGGTAACATCATTAAAACACTTTCAAGTCATCGGGCTGCTGTTAATAGTGTTTACTTTTGCTCCACGGTTTCTGAAAATTGTCCGGTCTATGAGATTGCGACTGCTAGCAATGATGGTAGTGTAAGACTATGGAATGCTGATGGAAAATATCTCAAAACTATCGACGCTCATACAGGTGAAGTCAGAGCAGCTAGATTTAGCCCTGATGGTAAACTATTAGCAACAGCATCGGCTAAAGATCCAACTACAAGTAATGGTAGCTCCGTGAGAATCTGGAATCTCGAAGATGGTAAACTAATAACTGAATTTAAGGGTCATCAGGGTGCGATCGAAAGTATGCGCTTTAAACCTAAGAGTGCTGATGATAATTTTCAACAATTAGCAACTAGCGGTCAAAATGATAGTACTATCCGCGTCTGGAAGATGCCAGAAATAATGTTTTCTAAGGATAAGCATCAAGAACAAATTAATAGTGTTCGCTTCGATCCTAGTGACTCCAATTATTTTATTACAGCCGGAGCAGATGGCATCATCCGCTGGTGGAATCGGTCATCAAATTTATTACCTCAACTTAGAGATACTTTCGATCGATATCGCAACCAAATTAAATTTAACACGATTCGCATTTATTCAGACAAAAAGATCGGTGAAAAAACAATTGCCGTTGGCGATGCCAGTGGCATAGTTAGACTATTGAAGATCGAGAATAATAAATTTACCAAAGTAAGCAGTTTTGATACTCAACAAGGTAATTTAGAAAGTATCGACTGGAGTAGTAAATTAGATCGAGCTTTCCTTGCCACAACTGGATCTGTCGGCGATGACGTTAAAATTTGGGAAGTTAATATCAAAGAAAATAAATTATTAAAACCAGCACCAATCTATCAAAAAAATTGGAATTACTCAAATTTGAGCTTACGATTTAGTGAAGATGGAAATAATATCGTTGTCGGCGGTGAAAAAGGTCAAGTTAGTTTAATAAAAAATATTAATAATCCTCAGATTGCCCCGACTGAATATCGATTACCATTACCAAAAGTTGAGAGTAAGGTGACAATCGGATTTAGTCGAGACAATCGATTTTTTACGATCGTCAGTGAAGAAGGCACAATCTGGAGAGCAAATATGGAACCTAAGTTAATTGACGATAAGCCAATCGAAACTTACCAAGCAGGAACTCAAAATATTACTCTGGATGGGGACGGTAATATTGCGACTGGGGGTGCTGGTGCAGCATTAAGACTGTGGGATTCCCAAGGTCGTCAGATCGCTGATTTTAGAGGATATTGGGGGACAATTAGAAGTATCAACTTTAGTAAAGATAGCAAATATTTATTAGCTGGTGGAGATGACGGCATCCCGATGGTTTGGCAGATCGATCGAGATATACCTACTTTAATTAAGCAAGGTTGTCAGTGGTTAAAGCAAGGATATCTGCAATCTCATTCGTTGGCGAAGCCTTCCTTTAGACAAATCGATTCTGATTTACAAAATGCTTGTCTACCTTAAATTGAGAAAATTGGATATTAGGTTAGATCCTCTTCGATTACCCCTGCCCTGAATTTTGAGATTATTCAAGAATTCAAGTCTTTTGGTGTGACTTTAACTAGCTGATTTTTGCCGTCACGCAAGATCCGAACTTGGATCTGTTTGCTGACGAGGCTGTTTTCCATCACATCTTGCAATTGATTTGCATCGCGAATTATCTCGCCATTGACTTCGAGAATTGCGTCACCACGGCGCATTCCAGCTACAGATGCGGCGGTATTTGGTAAGACTTTTACTACTAATACCCCATTAACTTCGGGGATTTGGAATAGGGCATTCGGATCGTTATTATTCTCGGCGGCGATTTCTGGTGTGAGTGTCACCATTTGGACACCGAGATAGGGGTGAGAAACTTTTTCGCCTCTTGCTAATTGGGTAGAAATAGTCTTCGCTTTATTAATCGGAATTGCAAAGCCAATTCCCATTGCATCGGCACGGATGGCGGTATTGATGCCGATTACTTGTCCTTTACCATTGAGCAGGGGGCCGCCTGAATTACCAGGATTGATTGCTGCATCAGTTTGGATGAAATCGAGGCGTTTATCGGTCATCCCGACGCTAGCACTGGCACGTTTGAGAGTGCTAACTATCCCTAGAGTAACAGTATTATCCAGTCCGAATGGATTGCCAACCGCGATCGCCCAATCACCCACTTTAACTATATCTGAGTCACCCAATTGCGCGATCGGCAGATTTTTCGCGCCACTGACTTTTACTACAGCCAAGTCAGTTACCGGATCGACACCCTGTACCTTACCCTCCAGACTGCGCCCATCTTTGAGGATAACAGTGACCTTATCGGCTCGATCGACAACATGAGCATTAGTTAAAATGATCCCATCTCGATCGATAATAAAGCCCGAACCTTGCCCGCGAACTAGTTGCTGTTGAGACAATCCCGACATGGCTTCATCCCCGAAAATGGGATCGATCCGCCGCGTAATCGTCCGCTCGGTATCGATGCGAACGACTGCCGATCCGACTCGATCGACAGCTTTACTGACAAAGCTACTACTGCTATTATCATCGAGGACAGCAGCCACTGGCACTGCGGCGAGGACGGGTAAAGGTAAAAAGGTGGCAATTATCAAAGCAATTGCCGCGAGCGAATAACCTAGTCTGGACAGTTTCATAGTTCAGTCAGCGATTGGGAATAACTTTTATTCCTTAATTGTGCCAACTTTCTCGATTAATTATCTGTAGGGATATCTATAAATGACAATCTCTCGATCGAAGCGAAAACCCTAGAGATCCCCCTAAATCCCCCTTTCCCAGCAGGACTTAAGCGTCCGAGTGGTTTCATATATAAAAAGAAAAATGCAAAACCGCTGGTGCTTAGTCCTCAACCGCCCTGAAATGAATTTTGGGCTAATAGCGAAAGTTCACTGAAGTAAACTAAGAGATTTTTCTTTCGACATGTCCTGCTAAATCCCCTTTTTAAGGCTTGTTCGGCAGGGTGGATTAATTCTCACTAGAGGATTTTCTTTAGTCCACTTCAGTGGACTTTTGCCGTTAGCCCCAAATTCATTTGAGGGCGGTTGAAGACTAAGCACTAGTACTGGGCGGCGTAAATAAAGCTACTATTTTGGTGTCGGGTGTCGGGTTGACGAGATACTAGGTAAACGAATGCCGCCTAATACTAGGGCTTTTGCATTTTTCTTTTCTTATATGAAACCACCCCCCTTTTGAAGGCTTGCTCGGGGGGATCTTCTAGGGTTTGCGAGTGATACCCTTATACTTTTCAAACAGCCTCTTTAGTTTAGAAACTTGCTGTTTGATAATGGGACGTTCAACAGAATCGATCGCGTAGTACTTCAGTGATAATATTCTGAATATCGGATATTTTTGCTGAAGATGAAAAATTACCTGTTGCCAATCGCGCTGTTTGGCTCGATCGCTCTAGTCAGCTACATCAAACCTGCATTAGCCCTGTCACCAGTAGAAGTCCAGCGCATCGCCAAACAAACCACCATTCAGATTGGTGAGTGTGATAGCGTCGGTTCTGGGGTAATTATTCGGAAAAATGGCAATACTTATACCGTGCTGACGGTGGCGCATAATTTCGAGGAGCGTGGTTGTCAGATGGTGGCACCTGACGATCTCAAATATCCGATGACACAGGTAAAGCTGTTTCCTAATAAAGTCGATCTGGCTGTATTCACCTTTACTAGTGACAAAAACTACCCAGTTGCCAAACTCATCGATAATTCCGATCGAGTCGAAGCAGGCGAAACCATCTATATATCTGGGTTTCCATTATCTACAGCCATCAACACCTCCGTTTTTATGTTTGTAAAGGGAGATGTGGCAAGTAATAGCAGCACCAAGCAACAGGGTAAAGGCTATTCGCTGATTTATACTAATAATAGCCAGGGCATAGTGGCGGCCCAGTGTGGAACGACAAAGGCGAACTGATTGCCATTCACGGAAAAGGGGATGTCGATACCAAGCTTCAAGAGACTATTAATGACGAAGTGCGGGTCAAGACTGGATATAATCTGGGGATTACAGTCAATACTTTTACGAAACTCGCCACAGCGGCAGGGGTAAGTGGTTATGCACCTGTGTTAGTAGCCGCAAAACCAAAGCCAGTAGACGATTTGATTGCTAGTGCAATCCTAAAAGAGAGCAAAGGTGACTACAGGGGCATGTTAGCCGATATGAATCGGGCGATCTCGATCGGTTCGCAAAACTCTCTACTTTACTATAACCGTGGTGTTGCCAAGTTTAATTTAAAAGATAACAAAGGAGCGATCGAGGACTATAATCGGGCGATTACGATCAATCCTAACGATGCTGAAGCCTACAACAACCGTGGTGCTGCTAAGTATGAGTTAGGGGATAATAAAGGGACGATTGAGGACTCTAATCGGGCAAGTGCCATCAATCCCAACTTTGCTCAAGCCTATAGCAACCGGAGTGTTGCCAAGTTAAATTTAGGGGATAATAAAGGGGCGATCGACGACTCTAATCGGGCAATTGCCATTAATCCTAACGATGCTAAAGCCTACATCAACCGTAGTGCTATCAAGGGTAGGTTAGGGGATAACAAAGGGGCGATCGACGACTTGAATCGGGCGATTGCCATCAATCCTAACCATACTGAAGCCTACATCAACCGTGGTAATGCCAAGTCTAAGTTAGGGGATAACAAAGGGGCGATCGACGACTTGAATCGGGCGATTGTCCTCAACCCTAACTTGGCTGGAGCTTACATCAACCGTAGTAATACCAAGTTAAAGTTGAGAGATAACAAAGGGGCGATCGAGGATTCTAATCGGGCGATTGCCCTCAATCCTAATTTTGGTGGAGGATATGAAAATCGTGGTGATGCGAAGTCGGGGTTAGGTGATAAACAAGGGGCGATCTCAGATTGGCGGAAGGCATCGGAGCTACATAAACAACAAGGACAAACAGATGATTACAAAAGGGTCATGAAAGCGATCGAAAAGGGGAAACCAGAAGATATTCAATTACCCGATCGTGGTTTCTAAACGTCAGTTTCTCTCGCGATCGATGTTGCACCAACGGGTTAAGGATATTTGCTCCGTTCGGCACCGCCCTGAACTATAAGTTCGGGCTAATAACAAAAGTTCTCTTCAGAGAACTACCAAATTCCTTAGTTCGTTAAAACGAACTTTTGCTACTAGCCCCAAATTCATTTGAGGGCGGTGTAGAAACGAAGCTAGGAGTCATCGATCGAGAATCATTATCCCGAACTCAGGCTAGTAAGCTCAAGAGACGATCGATCTAATCTGCTCCAACTGTTTACCAACAGCACCACTAGTTAATAACTCAGATGCCAACTTCATCCCCGCAGACATATCGGTAGCTCCGCCACAATGCCATAGATAAAATCCGGCATTCCAGAGCACAGAATTGAATAGCTCCGAAGGTTTTCCCTCTAAAACTGTGGCAAAATTGGCAATTAATTCAGGAGTAGGTAATAGGGGGGGATTGACGTTGCTTAATCCGTAATCGTAGTGATGGAGAAAAATTCGCTCTAACTCTTGCCCAGATTGATGAACGCCGATGATTACGGCTCGATCGCGTGGTAAGTCACTACTCCCTTCTAGCCCTTTGACAGTGGTAATCTTGTGAGGCGTATTGCGGAGGGTAGCAGCCACGAGAGCTGTCTGTTCGGTGGGGGGATGGACATAGCCGAAGATCAGGTGTGCATCGCCAGCGTAGGGGCACCACAATAGCTCTAGAGTGGCGATCGGTGGACGTTTGCCAATTTGATCGCGGTAAGGAGTTAGTCCGGCTGCGGTGGGAAAATGAGTAGGCGTGTAGATGAAGCCTAAACCCGTTGTCGCGAAGATTTGTTGAGATTGGGCAAGGGATACCTGCGTCCAATCTACTCCCCATTCCTGCCAAATATCGACCAGCGGGATGCCATATTTAGTGGGCATTCGATCGCCACCATGCAAAATTACCGGAATCCCCGCCGCTGTCATAATTAGGGCGACTAGTGGGGCGATTGGTGCGGTACGCGATCGACCATCGTAAGGTATACCAAAGATTACAGGAGATCGAGCGTGACTGGCAACGGGTTTTAATTGAGGGCCGATCTTAGCATAAGTATCTAACATCCCCGCTAATTCTGCCCCAGTGGGACGTTTAATTCGATGGGCGATCAAAAATGCACCAATTTGGGCAGGAGTAGCAGTTTGCAATAGCATCATTTCCATTGCTTCTGCGGCTTGTTCACGGGTTAAACTTTTTCCCGTGTGGGGACCACTGCCAATTATTTGGACGAATTTCCGAAATCGATCGCTCATCTAGAAGGGGGGAGGGGTGTTGGGGTGTTGGGGTGTTGGGGTGTTGGGGTGTTGGGGTGTGGGAGCTTTGCACCATCCACCATCCACCATTGACTATCCACTATCCACCATCAACTTTTCAGTAACTAGATCCCAAAAAGATTGAATGGGAGGGATTTGGAGTCTGTCGCTGGTGGTGACGAGGACAACTTGACGGGAAAGATTGATTTTGGTTTGGGGCGTGGGTTCGATCGATCGAGTAGCTAAAGTCGGATCGTTGTGGACATCTAGCAGTGCAGATTTAGGCAGGAGCGCAATCAATTTTCCTTGTCTGACTACGCCGCGAAAGGCATCGAGCGTATTTAATTCTAACACCGCATGGAGTTTGCTACCTAGCTTGCTGAATTGTTCTTGGACCAATCGCTGCATTCCATATCCATCTTTGAATACTACTTGAGGATATTTGACTAATTCTGCCCAGGGAACTTGCGTGTATTTAGCAAGGGGATGTTCGGCAGACATCAAAATTTCGATCGGTTCTTGATAGAGATTTTGGACTACCATATCAGGACTGGCGGTAAACATCCGATTATCCATGACGATCGCAACATCCACTAAGCCATCTTTGAGTACTTTCAATGCTCGATCGCTACCCAATGCTGTTACTCTGAGCTGTACCTGGGGATGTTGGTAACAAAACTGTTGCAAAATCGGTGGTAGCAGATGAGCGCAAACTGAGTGAATCGCGGCGATACAGAGTTCGGGTTGCTTACCTTGGAGCAGACTTTCGATCGATTGATGGGCTAGCTTCCATTCATGACAAATTTTCCGCGCGTGGGGTAAAAGTCTTTCTCCCCCAATTGTTAATTTAGCCTGATGATGACGATGAAATAAAGAAATTCCCAAATCTTCTTCTAGTGATTGGATTTGACGACTGATGGTTGATTGAGTGCAATCACATGTACGAGCAGCTTGTTGAAAACCGCCAGTTTCTGTAATAGCGAGAAATGCTTGTAATTGTTCGATCCGCATGGGGTGTTGGGGTGTGGGGGTGTTGGGGTGTTGGGGTGTTGAGGTATTGAGGTGTTGGGGTGTTGGGGTGTGTTTCTTACTCCGTTACTCCCATACCCCCTCACTCCCCTACTCCTCTTGAGGGTTTAAACATGGCTGTTAGGGCTTGGGGAAGGGTTTCTGCCATGATGATGCGGTTTTCATACGCTACGATGACTCGAACTAGGGTTGGTAGCTGATTTTGGGTGGCTTCTAGATAGAGGGGTTCGACATATAATAGAGATTGTTCGATCGGGACAATTAGCAAATTACCCTGAATTACTCTCGAACCTTGGCGATTCCAGAGCGAAATTTGACTCGATATCGCTGGATCTTGATTTATCCTCGCTTCGATTTGTTCGGGGCCATAAACCAGTCTTTGTTTTGGAAAGGTGTACAGTAATAACTTGCCATAATTATCGCCATCGGAACGTGCAGCCAACCACGCGACTAAATTTGTCCGCTGTTGGGGAGTATAAGGGAGCAGCAGGGTAAATTCGGGAACGGGGATGGTGGGTAAGCTGGTAATCAAATAATATGGTTCCACCAATCGCGGTTTATCACCATAGACTTCGGTGGGAACTTGCCACTGATCTTCACGGTTGTAAAATACCTGCGGATCAGTCATGTGATATGTCATCAACCGCTCTGATTGAATCTTGAAGAAGTCTTCAGGATAACGGAGATGGCGACGCAGATTGACAGGCATCGCACTCAGCGGTTTAAACAGATCGGGGAATATTTTCGCCCAGGTGGTGACGATCGGATCGCTCGGATCGGCGATATAAAAGCTCGTGGAGCCATGATAAGCATCGATAACGACCTTGACTGAGTTGCGGATATAATTGATGCCTTCCTTGCCAATATCAGAGTAGGGATAGCGATCGCTAGTAGTGTAAGCATCGACAATCCAGTACAGATAACTGGGATCTTTTGCCTCGGTAGGATTTCCCCTAGCATCTGCTGCGACTAGATAGGGGTCTCGATCGTACCGTAAGAAGGGGGCGATCGATCGAATTCGTCGATCGATATTCCGACGCAATAATAATTTAGTTTCCGGTAAAAATTCTGGTGTCAACACCATCCGCCAATCATTTAGGTATGTACCAAATAGCAGTCTCCGCCAAGTCGAACCGAGATTAATTCCCCCCCGCCCATCATAGACGTTGTACGCATTATCATTCCCACTGGGGTAGTCCAATTCTTTGACCTTGGTACCAGTCATGATATAAGTATCAGTATTCTCCCCATAATAAATGCGCGGTTGTCCGATCGGCACGCTCGCACGCACCGCACTAGAAGTTGTGAGGGGACTTCCTTTGCTCATCCCGATATCTTTGATTAAATATTCTGGCAATCCCCCTGTCGCCACGCGGTTGACGGGACTCATGGTAAACCCATAGCCATGAGTGTAAATCAGATGTTCGTTTACCCAGGTTTGGGCTTGTTTGGGGACGGCGGTATAGTCTAGTTCCCGCGCCGCAATTAGGACTTGTTGTTGCTCTGTAGGGGGGCTGGGTGTTGCGGCGGAGATTTTTTAACCCCCCCACCCCACCCCCGTCAAAGGGGGGGGGGGTAGAGCAAACCAAATATAAGGGGTTTGAGCTAGGTACC
>NZ_JANOJV010000282.1:0-1914 GCF_031418915.1 Chamaesiphon sp. VAR_48_metabat_135_sub
CGATCTTGGCTTTTAAAGGTGCGCCCAAGTATGAACTCCTGACTCCTGAGTTAATCGCGGGAGTCACTCAACTTGCTGGCAAAGAGTTTCACAAAGATGACATCGAGATTCAAACTCTCGGTGCAGAGATGGAAGCACTAGGAATGCAAGATAAACGGGGATGGATGCGGCTAGTTGCCGGAAGTGCCCGTCATCTGGGGTTATCAGTTGTCACTCATCGTCACCGTACCTTAGATCCTCAAGGTAAAAAAGCAGTCACTAGAATTTACACCTTTGGCACCACCCACGATCCGCTCTCTGGCGCGATTAAAAATAGTCAGGTTTATCCAGGTACTCATCCCGTCTTTGTGAAACATATTTATGAATGTGTGACAAAACGTTTGGAGCAGTTGGCAACCCATCAACGAGAGCGGATCGAGGAGTGGAAAAATCCTCAAGTCTTTATCCCAGAGCAGTTATTATCAACGATCCACATTGATGATTTTGCCAGTATTAATATAATTAACCTGCCGGAACACCGATCTGGATCGCCTGAATTTAACCTAGAAAATCTCCGTTCCGTAGCACAAACACTCTTGCACATCGGTCAAATGGAGATGCTGGAGTTAGAAAGTTGTTTGAATGAGTATTTAGCGATGACTAATCCTGAAGTCGCTAGGATTGCCATGAGTATGGTTGAGAATAGGTATCCAAAAGTATTTGAGCGATTAGATCGATTGAGGTGAAGTCTCTTCAATTAGCACCAAAAAACCGACTAAATGTCCGTGGGTGGCTTTTATATCGATAAAAGTCGATCTAAGATAGAATTTTGTTGGGTTGTCGAATGTAAACATGGCAGAAAAATTAAAAATCATCAAAGTTGAAACCACGCTTCGGTTTGAGGGACTGCCCTCAGCAAGAGAGATGCCGAACAAAAGGGTTAAATTGCAGTTGCCTCAAGCAGATGGCACGATCTTTACTGTGATTTTGAGTACGAGAAGCTGGCGTAGAGCCAAAGTTAGCGCGGCAGAATTTGCCAATTGGTCTGGTATTATCACGTCTGAAGATCTCAGCAAAGATCGACATGGTTGGAGACTGTCAGAAGCGGGTGTCAAGATTCTGGAGACGGAAGTTAAACCGTCAACAGCAGAGATCGAGCCAGTTGAGGTAGTTGAAGTAATTGAGCCAGTTGAAGCCGTTGAGCCGATCGCGATCGAACCAAAAGTATTAAAAGTCGATACCAAGATTAGATTTGCGGGACTGCCCAAAGCCAAACCAATGCTGGATAAAAAAGTTATGGTTCAATTAACCCGCGAAGAAGATGGGGTAGTTTTCTCAGCTTTTCTGAATGCGAAAACTTGGCGCAAAGCTGAGGCTGATGCCAAAGCATTTAAACACTGGGTAGGTGTAATCTCTGGGAGATTTGGCACAAATGAGCAAGAAGCGGAATTGATGGAGGCAGGTGTCAAGATTTATGAGATGGAATCCTTACCACCGAAGAAAGAACAGGAGGAATTATTAATCGAGAGCTAGCTGTTGGGGTAATGAGCAATTTAACAGAAAGTCACGGTCAATCTAAAAATTCCAATTATATCAAACTGCTGTATCCATCTATCTACCGCGATCGTATCCCCTTTCTTGCTGTTCAGACGATCGATCGTTTTCCACTTTAATCCTCACTCTCACGTCAGAATTATCTAGTTGGTTTGATGCTGTTTCAATCTCCCACTGCTCATCTGGTTTGATTTCCAGCTTCTCACCTCGTGCGATGCTGCGGAGATTGACTAAATCTCGATCAATATCATAGCCAATCATCAACCCATTTGCCATCCATTGTCACAGCATTAGCGACAATATGAAGATGGTCGTGATCGTGGTTGTGGTCTTGTCTACTGTGGTTGACGACTAGATATTGACTGTTACCGTAACCCATTC
>NZ_JANOJV010000283.1:0-12610 GCF_031418915.1 Chamaesiphon sp. VAR_48_metabat_135_sub
AGAATTAGACCAGCTTGCTTGATGATTGGCTCTCTAGTACTGGTAGTTGCGCCAGTACCAGAAACAGTGTTGATTTTAAAGCCACCAAAGACATCTTGGGTGAGATTAACATTGGTTTTTTGACCTTCTTGAACTACTAAAGTAGGATCGGTTAAAATTTTGCCGTTACCACTGATGATTTGAGCTTGGAGAGTAGATAGAAACTTGGTGGGAATTTGATAGTTAGCAGGTGCGCCATATGTCACTGTAGCTGGAGATCCAGGAGTTACAGATCCAAACGTGAGTTGTCCGCCACGTCCTACAAGTTGACCTGTTGCTGGGCTGACAACATAACCAGTGAGTTGTCCGCCTCGTTGAATTAATTGTCCTGTTTCTGGGCTGATTACAGCGTCCGTTCCAGTGTTAAATGTTGCTGGCGTGTTATTGAAAGTTGGAGGTAATACGATGGCATTAGGAGGAACGTAGGCAGTCACGCCTGGTTGATAGGGGTTGGCGGCAGTTCCCACATTTGGACGGGCAGTATTACCCAAGCCAGCACTGTTTCCACTAGTTTGGCTGTTTAAATTTCCGTTAGGGTTGTAATCGAGGAACGGCGAACCGCCACCAGGTAAAGTGAGTGCAGTAACAGGGGGAGTTGTGGGACTGTTGAGTGTCTGAGCGTTGGTAGCTGGATTAGCACCACCATAGTTGTACACGGCAGCACCTTTATCGACAGAGAGGAAACCATCTCCTGATTTAAAGGAGAGGCTATTGCTCATACTGTTGGCATTGGAGAGATTGACATCAACGATTTTGACGTTTAAGGCAACTTGACGGCGGCGCGCATCCAGCCTGGTGAGCATCGCCGTAGCCATTGCTACTTTTCGGGATGTACCAATCAGAGTGATCGAATTCAATCGTTCATCTGCACTAACGGATAAACCTTTGAGAACTGCTGGAGAGGTAGCTTTGTCAAAGTCGATCACGATTGGGTCGATTTTCATAGTCCGAACGCTACCAGTCGCGAGTGATTGAGCACCCACTCCAGTTGCTGATACTCCAGTTAAATCTCTACTAGGAGTACCAACTTCAACTTTTTCAGTGACACTACTGATCCGCACTTCTGCACCCTGAGTAGCTAAAAATCCGGCAGCAGCATCTGCGGTGATTTGGTTCATCCGCATGGTGCGGACGTTTGTGTCGCGGACGGCATCCGGTAATCGAGTACCAACGAAAATGGTATTACCAACCCGATTTGCTTCTAAGCTACTAAGCTGGAGTACATAGTTGAACGCATTTTGGACTGGTTCGTTACGTAAGTCAATCGAAATATTTGGCTCGGGTTTGGGCTTACCATCTTTATCAACACTATCAGAATAAGCTAGATTGAGATTTGCCGATCGAGCTAGTGACTGTAAAACTTCCCGCGCGGGAGAGTTTTTCAAGACCATATTAATTCGCGCAGTGGAATTTAGATTGATTTGGGGGATGTCAGCATCAATACTGGAGATGCTGATATCACCGACTGGGGGTGCAACCGCACGCGGCATGGTGGGAGTGAGCAGTCCAACACCAGGAGTGGGCGTGATACCGTCGATGGTGATTTTGGGATTGGGGACGAGTGGCTGTTGAGTTGGTGCGGGTGGCGGTGGTGGTGTTTGAGCGAGTAAATCGCTCTTGGTTTCTGGTGTGCCTAGTTGAGCAGGCTGTGTTGCTGCATTGACATTAGATACAGATAGTGCTGCAACTGCGCTACCGATCGCGATACTAGTAATAATCTGTTTACGGTTACTCATTTTTAGATCTCCTACTCCAGGAAAATATTGGGGGTTTGGTTAGTCAGCAGTTATTTAGATGAAAGGTTGTAAGTTTGCCATCATCTTGAGATACCTCGATAACTGTTAACTATTTACTGCCGAATCGATTACTTTTTCGGTGGTGGTGGTGGGGTTGCAGCAACTTGCTCTGCAGCGGTTAGGGGAATCAAAGCTTGGATTTTAAACGAGGTTTTGATACTAGCTTCTGGTTGGGGAATAATTTTCCCTTGAGCGTCTACTACTATCTTCTGAGTTGTCTTGTCCACATCCGCACGAAAATCTTTGATAATGAGTAATTGATCCAATCTTTCGATCGTGCGTAAGATCGACTGGACTTGCTCGAAGTTACCTTTAACTTCGATTTGCACTCCTTTACGTTTGATTTTGTTATTTAACGCCGCACCTAGCGAACCATCGGCGACAACCGCAGCACCACTACTACCACTACCAGGAACAGGAGCATCTGGGTTAAATTTCTGCAGTTCTCCTTGCCGGATATTGACTAATTTGTTTAGATCTAGGAGCAGTGTATCCAACTTTTTATCGCTAGCAAATAATCCAATCACTACTTGCTTTTGAGCATTAGCTCGATCGAGAGTTTTTTCGGCGATCGCAATTTTTTTCGCATTATCCTTTCGTTGATCGATCTGATTTTGAGTTTGGGATAGTTTAGCTGCCAACTCCTGATTTTTAGTTAATTGTGGTTGGATAGAACTTGTAAATAGATATCCAGAAATACCAATTCCAACTACAGCTAAACATAAACCGCTAACTGTCGGACTAAAAGTAATCCCAAAGATTGATGGATATGTTGGTGCAGCAAGAAAAGTTGTATTGTTGACCAGATCGCTTTCAATTAAATCGCTACTATATGTCATGGTTTAATGGCCTGCTGTTGTTGAAGACTTCTGAGTCGAGTTACTAACCCAACAGCACCTTTGCGCTCCAATTCACGGATCAGATCTGCTGCGGGGATGCGTTTGAGTGAGGTTTGAATTTTGTATTCAACTACCTTGGGTAGCTCCAGTCGATTCAATCTTTCTTGCGCTGTTTTTTCTGTGGTAGTGAGCGGTCCTGTCGCTACAGGTACCTTGGTCAAAGCAGTAGCAGGAGCCAAGCCAGCACTGATTAACTGAGTATCATCGGGATTGAAAAATGCCGATTGTTTGAGAGTCAAAATAAAGTTATTGACTTCTTCAAAAGATTTCGCTGTCCCCATAATATCTAGCTTGGTGGTAGGTACATCCGCAGGAAGAGTTGCGGTAGCAGTACTGCCAGGAGTCAAGGCTGGTGCTGGTGCTGGGGTACCAGCAGCCGCAGGGGTCGGATTTGGTGTTGGCTTTGCGTCAGGATTGGGAACAGTGGAGATTTTGTTAATCAAACCGCCACTGGGTGGTTTGGGTGCGGGTGCGGCGGGTGCGACTGCCACGGGAGGTTTAATCTCGCTCTGGGCTACACCTGCAATCTGAACGCCCTGGGGAATACTTTCCCGCAAGTCTTGTAACACAGCAGACCAGGGTTGAATTTGATTGAAGACACTGGCTAAGGACTGGGTTTCATCATTGATTTGGGCGACTTGTCCATTCAACTGTTCCAATCGTCGATCTTGAGCTAGCAAACTACCCAACTTTTGGTCCAATTCTTTCTGCTTGGCCTCAAGTTGAGTTGTTTGCTGACCCAGAAACATCCAACCTGCACCAGTAGCCAGTAAAGAGAGCGCGGCTAATCCGGCACCAACAAATAGCGGAATTTTGCCGTATTTTGGTGGCGCAATGTTGGTATTGTTGATGAACTCGCTCTGTTCGCCCGTCTGGTACTCAGATCGTTCGCGCAGTAAATTGATATCTAGACTATACATATTGTTATACCTCGCGCATTCCTAAGCCTAGAACTACTCCTAGTCCAGGTCGTTGACCGATGGGAATATCCATTTCTGGTTCCAAACCCAATCCACCAATGGGATCGACTTGGGTAGTAGGAATACTCAATCGCTGAGTGAAGAAAAGGTCGAGTTGCCCTAATCCGCCACCTGGTCCGGCGAGTAGTAGTTGTTCAAGTTTGAGTTCTTGGCCATTGTGACTCATATAAAACTCAATGCTGCGGCGGACTTCATCGGCTAGTTCGGCTAAAATCCGAATCGTTGCTGCCATGCCAGGATTGATATTAGTCATATTTGAACTATTATTCAGGCTGCTGACAGGGACATCGGGGATGGTGAGATCTTGCAAAATGTCTGAATTTCTAGTTAACGGAAGATTCATCGCACTACTGAGTGCTTCTTGCAGTTGAAATGTGCCGATCGGAACGGTACGATTGAATTGGGGAATACCGTTGACGACGATCGCAATTTCGGTACAGTCAAACTCAATATCGATCAGCACTACCGCTTCTTGGGGTGCGAATTGGCGCAGTTGTTCTTTAATGGTACGAAGGACAGCAAAGCTACTAATTTCTAAGACCTTGACTGGTAATCCCGCATATTGAAAGGTCTCGATATAACTATCCGTGACTTCCTTGCGAGTGGCAGCTAACATCACTTGCACTTTATCTAGCCCGTCTTCGTCAGTGATCAGATCGAGTTTTTGATAGTCGATATCGACCTCTTCACGCGGATAGGGCAGGTATAGAGCTGCTTCCTGGTTGAGAATGAGATCTCGAACTTCTCGATCGTTCAGTTCGGCTGGGAGTGGAATTAACCTAATCACAGCTTCCCGCATTGGGACGGAAGTGGTGACATGAGTTGCCTTAATTTTGTTGTCTGATAGCGTCGTGCGAATTAAATCGCCTAACTCTTGGGGATTGACAATTCGCCCTTCCTCAAAAATTCCTTCAGGAACTTCTGCGGAGCAGAGATGTTTCAGGGTGAGATCGGCACCTTTTTTTTGGAGTTGGGCAATATTGATCCGTTCGGACCCAAGTTCGATCGCCACTCCATTACCTCGGCGGGGAAATAGATTTTTTAATCGATTAAGCATATAAATTTATTACTCATAGCCTGGAATATGCCACTAGCAAGAAGTAGCGAAGACGGGGATAATTAAAGAAGCAAAGATTGAATAATTCTAAGCCGACTGTTGTAGCACTCCTCGATCGCCATCGATCCGAATGATTTAAATGTTGAATTACTCTCCTACTTAAATTACCCGCAACAACCCATCACAATTAACATTGCAGATAGCTTTTTTTGCAGATTGTAGAAATTTGGGGTCTATTTTTGGTTTTTTAACCAAGCTACAACTGTAAGTTGCTGTTTTGATGACAGGTGATGCGGAGATATTTGTATCGATCGAGACAACCATAGACCGATCGACAAAGGTTATGATGGAAGGGCTTCATGTCTGACATCTCTAAATTCCCCACCAAGGGCGCGGAACCTCTAAAATTAGCTTGTTTAGGATTGACGATCGTCAACAACAGTTTAAGAGTTTAATTCTGGCTTCCCGCTGTCTTGAGCAGATGCTCTACTTGCCTGTACCACCGGAGCGTCCGATCGGGGAAAACCTAAGACCATTGGGCGAATCGCCCGCCAGTGACACACTTTTCGCAACCTGCTCCCTACGCACCCATTTGTATATGTCAGCACCATCAACGCCGCCTTTACCAATCCCGATAGTTCCTCCATCTGTATTGGTCAGTTTAGCTGCGATCCCTTGGTTGGCGACAATCGTCACCGTTCGAGCGGCCAGTGGCTTCCTCGAACAGGTAGGATTAGTTAGCGAGGAGATCTTTCGAGGCGATCGATTGCCAGTTTTACATCTGCCAATCGACGAGACTGCTTCGACAGATCGTGAATCTCGTTCGCAGCGGCTACGCCAAAGCGACTAAAATTAACGCGCACACAACACCCCCACACCCCATACGGTGGTACAGCCAACTCCCTCACACCCCAACTCCCCAACACCACCCCCACGTCCATACCGCGAGCAATTGTTATATGCATCCGCTAGCCCACCTGTCGGAACCAGAATTGATGGTATCTAATCCATCCAATTTACAACTAAACCATCGTCTCAAGGTAATCGAAGACTTGTGGGAACGAGTGCTGCGAGATGCTTGTGGGCAAGATTTGGTCAATCTACTCAACCGATTGCGGGAGATGTGCGCTTCAGATGGTAGTGCCGCAGAACCTCTATCCCAAGAGGTTCACCAACTGATCGAACAACTCGATCTCAAAGATGCGATTCGCGCCGCACGGGCATTCGCGCTCTATTTCCAATTGATTAATATTGTTGAGCAACACTACGAGCAATGCGAACAGAAGCTGGCTCTCAAATTGTCGCTGCAGTATGCGGTACCGATCTCTCCAGGTTTAGATCCTAATCGCGCAGATGAAAGTATCGCTCCCCTGGGAGCGGGGTTACTCGAAAAAAATTGGCAAGCTTCGGTCGAACCACAGAAAGATCGTGGTACATTTACAGCTCTATTTCCCAGCCTCAAAGCAGCGGGAGTGCCCCCTCAGCAGATCCAAAGACTATTCGATGAGTTGGATATCGGTTTGGTATTTACCGCCCACCCAACGGAGATTGTGCGTCATACAATTCGGGATAAACAACGGCGGGTAGCTCAAATTCTGGAGAAACTCGATCGAGCTGAGGAGGATATGACGCGCCTGGGGATTCAGTCTTCGTGGGAAGTAGCCGAATTAGAAGGCGAACTATTAGAAGAAATCCTACTTTGGTGGCGGACGGATGAATTACACCAATTCAAGCCGACAGTTTTGGACGAGGTAGACTATACCCTCCACTATTTTGAGGAAGTCTTATTCGATGCGATTCCCCAACTGTCTTACCGCTTGAGTCTGGCTCTCAAACAGTCTTTTCCCTATCTCAATCCACCCAGCAATCGCTTCTGTCGGTTTGGCTCGTGGGTAGGATCGGATCGCGATGGTAATCCCTCGGTTACGCCCAAAATCACTTGGCAAACCGCTTGTTATCAGCGGGGAATCGTACTCAAGAAATATATTAAGTCTACCAGAGGTTTAACTAATTCACTCAGTCTTTCCCTGCACTGGAGCAATGTTTTACCCGCGTTATTAGAATCCCTCGAACAGGATAAATCCCATTTCCCCGAAATCTACGACGAATTAGCCATCCGCTATCGTCAAGAACCTTATCGACTCAAGCTCACTTACATTATCAAGCGGCTCTCAAATACACTTGACAGATCTCGTCAAGTATCTGACTGGGATAGTCTCGAATTGCCGAAAGCCGAACAAAATCCGCATACCTGCTACCATTCTGGGGCCGATTTTCTCAAGGAGTTAAGTTTGATTCGGCTGAGTTTGCAGCAAACTGGATTAACTTGTCAAGCCTTAGAAACATTAATTTGCCAAGTAGAAATCTACGGATTTAATCTCGCTCAATTAGATATCCGCCAAGAAAGCAGTCGTCATGCCGACACGATCGCCGAAATCGCCGATTATCTCCAGGTATTGCCCCAATCCTATCACGACCTTTCGGAGACCGATCGAGTCCAATGGTTGGTGCAGGAACTCCAAACCCGTCGCCCCCTAATCCCTGGCGAATTACCCTTCTCACCCAAGACAGTCGAGACAGTCGAAACCTTTCGGATGCTACGAAAACTCCACCAGGAATTTGGCCCCGAAATCTGCCAAACTTATGTTATTAGTATGAATCGGGATACTAGTGACATTCTCGAAGTCATGCTTCTTGCCAAAGAATCGGGACTATATGACCCCGCAACGGGAATTACCAGTCTCCAAGTGGTACCCTTATTTGAAACCGTCGAAGATCTCAAAAAAGCACCGCTGGTAATGCAATCTCTATTTGAGTTGCCCTTATATCGATCTGCCCTAACAGGCGGCTATCAGCCAACGCCAGATAACGCTATCCCTGGATTAGTACCCAATCTCCAAGAGGTGATGTTGGGCTATTCCGACAGTAATAAAGATGCTGGCTTCCTCAGTAGTAATTGGGAAATTCATAAAGCCCAAAAATCGCTCCAATCGATCGCCGAGAAATTCGCCGTCAAGCTGCGGATTTTCCACGGTAGAGGCGGAAGCGTCGGTAGAGGTGGCGGGCCATCCCACGAGGCGATTCTAGCCCAGCCTGGGCAGAGTATTAATGGGCGGATCAAGATTACCGAACAGGGCGAAGTTCTCGCGTCTAAATACTCCCTCCCCGAACTCGCGCTCTATAATCTGGAACAGATCGCCAGTGCGGTAATCAAAACCAGCCTGATGTCTGGCGGTATCGATGATATCGAACCCTGGAATGAAGTAATGGAAGATCTCGCCGATCGATCGCGTACCCACTATCGTGCTCTAGTATACGACTGTCCCGATCTAGTAAACTTCTTTCATCAAGTTACCCCGATCGACGAAATCAGTCATCTCCAAATCAGTTCCCGCCCCGCTCGTCGCGGTGGAAAACGCGATTTAGCCAGTCTCCGCGCCATTCCCTGGGTATTTAGTTGGACGCAAAGTCGGTTCCTGCTCCCCTCCTGGTACGGTGTCGGTGCCGCACTCCATGAATTTGTCGCCGAAGCTCCTGAAGAAAACTTTGAACTACTCCAAGGCTTCTACCGCAAATGGCCATTTTTCCGCATGGCGATTTCCAAAGTAGAAATGACGATCTCCAAAGTCGATCTCCAAATTGCTCGCCATTACATGGAGGAACTCTCTCACCCAGATAACCGAGAGCAGTTTGAAATTCTGTTCGATCGCATCACCAAAGAGTATCATCTGATCTGCGATCTAGTTTTGCGAATTTCTGGACACGAAAAATTATTAGATGACAATCCCGAACTCCAACGCTCGATTCAACTCCGCAATGGTAGCATCGTTCCTCTCGGATTCCTTCAAGTCTCCCTACTCAAACGCCTACGTCAACACGGCGGAGCAGGCATGATCTACTCTCGCTACAGCAAAAAAGAACTCCTAGACGGCGCATTATTAACCATTAATGGGATTGCCGCTGGAATGCGAAATACGGGCTAGTTGATATGGCTACACAGCAACATCCCCGACTTCTTCAAGAAGTCGGGGATGTTGCTGTGTAGCGGTGAATTCGATCGAATTGTGTTAAATTTCCTTCACATTTGAGTACGTCAAATAGCTACATAATAGATTTGAGTTGAGTTTTATGATTTACTGGAAATAACTAAGTATATTTATTGAAATTGCTAGTGAATAAGCTATTTGTCATTTAATCCACATTTACCCATACCCAAACATCACAGCCCTTTGTAAAAACTGCATGTGTGATTTAGATGTGTGACAGCTTATTCGATCGCTGTTCAATTCGTCCCATCTCTCATGAAAAAACACCTCCTCTCGCTCTTTGGCACTGCGATATGGTTCCTCCCCACCATCGCCCAATCCCAGACTTATAGCCCTTCAAACCGGAATCCAGTAGCCGATAATAGTCAAATTGGGACGATCGTCAATCCCACCGGAGCGAATAACTTCAACATCGATGGTGGATTGCGGCGGGGACAAAATTTATTCCATAGTTTTACCGATTTCTCCATCCGCGCAGGCGGCGCGGCAAACTTTACTAATCCAGCGGGAAATCAGTCGATAATTACCCGCGTCACGGGAAATTTATTTTCCGATATTAACGGGCTATTAAATACTAATGGGACGAACTTTTTATTAATTAATCCTCATGGGGTGGTATTTGGCCCGAATACTCAATTAAATGTGGGCAAAGCTTTTGCGGCAAGTACGGCAACTGGAGTAGATTTAATCGATGGGCAAGGCAGAAGGTATACTTTTGGGACTAGTGGGAATGGTGATGCGCCGTTATTAAGTATCGATCCGAATGTATTTCTAAATATCTCCCGACTGAACATGAGCGCAAATCTGCCGGGGAGTTCGGGAATTGTCAATTATGGGACTTTGCAGACGACTAATTCAGGGCAATACATCGGGTTAATCGGTGGAAATGTGACGATGAATGCAGGGAAAGTTATCGCTCCGGGAGGCAGGATCGAGTTAGGTGGATTAGTCGCTCCTGGTAGTATTGGCTGGGGTGAGGAAAATAACTTTCCCAAGCTAACTTTTCCCACAGGGGTAACTCGATCGACTGTCACTTTA
The DNA here is from genome assembly GCF_031418915.1 of Chamaesiphon sp. VAR_48_metabat_135_sub. Classification (NCBI taxonomy): domain Bacteria; kingdom Bacillati; phylum Cyanobacteriota; class Cyanophyceae; order Gomontiellales; family Chamaesiphonaceae; genus Chamaesiphon; species Chamaesiphon sp. VAR_48_metabat_135_sub. The sequence goes on from NZ_JANOJV010000283.1 coordinate 9,856, forward strand.
ACAGATGAATCGATTGCCACTGTCGCTGGTAATGGCGGTGGAAGTATTGCCGTCACGGCCCAAAATTTGAACGTATTGAATGGTAGCGGCATTGGAGCCGGAATCTTCCAAGTATCTGCCGATCGTCGAGCTGGAGATATTGAGATCGACGTAACCCAAAATATTGAAGTCGGCGGAAACAAGCCCAGCTTTATTAAGAATGAAGTCTCTAAAAATAGCGTCGGCGATGCTGGCAATATCAGTATTAAAACTCAGACATTAAATATTAATAATCGTAGCCAAATTCAATCATCAACCAAGGGTAATGGCAATGGAGGCAATATATCGATCGCCGCAGATGAGATCGATCAACAATCGAATGGTAACATCAATACAAATGTCTTAGATAAAACTATTGCCACCAACCGCCAAGGCGGAAATATCACGATCGATACGCGTCGATTGAGCCTTCGCGGCGATGCTTTTATCTCCGCAGATACACAAGGATTGGGTCGGGGCGGAAATCTGACCATTAAGGTGGTTAATTTAGAAGCACTCGATGGCGGATCGATCTTGGCAAATACCTTTGGGAAAGGAACTGGCGGAACTCTGAGCATCGTCGCAACTAGTTTAATCCGTCTAGACGATCGATCGGGCATTTCTGCTTCTGCATACAACGCTGGTAATGCTGGAGATCTGTCCATTACCACGAATACCTTGCAAATGACCAAGGGAGGCTATCTCTCCACTGGTACCATTGGCAAAGGCAACGCTGGAAATCTGAGCATCTTCGCAAATAAATCGATCGATCTAGATGGCTCGTCGAAAATTTTTGCGGCAACATTCGTCGATAGCGGTCAAGCCGGAAATCTTAGCATCACCACCGATACCTTACAACTTAAAGATGGCTCGCAAATTTCTGCTTCCATTTACCTGGACGGTAGCGGCAATGCTGGCAATCTCACCGTTAATGCTCATAATTTACAACTTAAAGATGGCTCGCAAATTTTGACGAATGCATCCCGTGGTAGCGGCAATGCCGGCAATCTTACCGTCAATGCTCATACTGTGGAAATCGATGGAGAGCTGCCTAAACCCGATGGCGGAACCACTTCTAGTGGTTTATTTGCCCAAGTTGACAAAGATGGTCGCGGTAATGGTGGAACGCTCAGACTCAATACCCAGAAATTAAGTGTGAGTAATGGTGGTAAAGTTCAAGCCGCAACTTTTGGGAAAGGTAATGCTGGTAATTTATTTGTCAAAGCTGATGAGATCGATGTTTTTAACTCTCCAGGGGTTACACCCAAACAACCGACCAGCATCAATGCGGGAGTAGGCTTCGACCCCCAGGGAAATGTCGATAAACAAGGCAATCCAGTCTATGCACAGGGCAATGCGGGGAATTTATCGATCGATACTCGTCGCCTCAGCATCAGAAATGGAGCCTCAATTAGCTCGGATACCCAAGGCAAAGGTAATGGTGGTCAGTTAGCGATTACAGCAACTGAGTCAGTTACAGTCCTTGGTGCAGGTAGTACCTTAACCGTTGGGGTTGGGAACGGTGCAGTCGGGAATGGGGGCGAGTTGAAATTACAAACACCGCAATTAGTCGTCACAGACAACGGTACGATCTCAACATCTTCAGCCGGAACGGGCACTGCTGGCAGATTAAGGATCGATGCTGACACGATCGATCTAGATCGTGGGGCAATTACTGGGGAAACTCGATCGGGTAAAGGCGGTAATATCGAACTCAATGCTAGCGACAACCTGCTGATTCGAGACAATAGCCGGATCTCAGCTACCGCTGGCACCGCCCAACAAGGCGGCGATGGTGGCAATATCCAGATTATTACCCCGTTCATTATTGCCCTACCAGATAATAACGATATTACTGCCAATGCCTATACCGGAAATGGTGGCAAAGTGACCATCTCAAGCAATGGACTCATAGGCATTGTCTATCGCGAAAAAGGTCGGGCATCACAATCCACCAATGATATTACCGCCAGTTCCAACTTCGGACAGGATGGCAATGTCGAGATAAATACCCCAGGAACAGATCCAGGTAAGGATAAGGGCGAACTCCCTGCGGCTACTAATGATGCGAGTAAGCAAATCTCCCAAGCCTGTGGAGCCAGTCAGCGGGATAACAAATTCTATATTACCGGACGCGGTGGATTGCCGCCAAATGCTAGCGAACCCCTGGAGAGCGACGCGCTGTGGTCAGATGCGCGGGCGGTGCAGGCTAAACCCGCTACGACGGCAAGTCTACCACCAAAATATCCACCACCCGCGATCGGTTGGGTATTTCAACCGGATGGACGAGTGCGACTAATTGCGGCTCAGACAACAGCGGGAGCGACGAAAACCAGGGTGGGTTGTCCGAGTAAGTAAACTAAGTGGCAACTGGACACATCCCCGACTTCTTGAAGAAGTCGGGGATGTTGTTATATAGCGGTAAATTCGATCGAATTTTGTTAAATTTCCTTCACATTTGAGTACGTAAATTGGCTAATAGATTTGAGTTTAGTTTTGTGATTTACTGGAAATAGTTAAGTATATTTATTGAAACTGCTAGTGAATAAGCTATTTGTCATTTAATCCACATTTGTCCATACCCAAACATCACAGCCCTTTTTAAAAACCGCATGTGTGATTTAGATGTGTGACAGCTTATTCGATCGCTGTTCAATTCGTCCCATCTCTCATGAAAAAACACCTCCTCTCGCTCTTTGGCACTGCGATATGGTTCCTCCCCACCATCGCCCAAGCC
>NZ_JANOJV010000284.1:0-26062 GCF_031418915.1 Chamaesiphon sp. VAR_48_metabat_135_sub
GGATTCACGAACAAGGTCAATCCTTTACCCATCTGGCCACAGAATATTCCGAACATCCCACCGCCCACAGAGGTGGCTGTGTGGGACCGATTTCTGGAACAGAATTACACCCCCTAATTTACCACCAGACAATTGGGCTAAAACCCAAACAACTCTCACCGATCTTTGAACTAAACGAGCGTTATACCTTTCTCCGACTCGATCGCTGGTTGCCCGCACAGTTCGATCTGGCGATGGAGGAAAGGTTCCTCGATGAACTCTTCGAGCAGTGGCTCCAACAGCAAATCGAGGTACGGATCGGCAAGATCGATATCGTCTCGTTCGATCGAGTTTTAGGCGATCGGGAGATCGAGAGTCGGAATTAAGATCGACTTATTTAACTTGGGTATCAGTCCTCACCAACTAGCACAGATTAAAGCGGATCGAGAGGTTGGCAAAAACGATTGACACCGTACTCATGTGCGTATAATAACACAGGCAAAATTAACAACTTTGGACAGACTTTTAGCAGCACAAAGTGTTGAAATAGTGTTTTGAAGTTACCACTAACCATGTCATTCCGAAATTCTGATTGACAGATCGCTACCCGACATTTTTTTGCCAATCCATCCAACCATTCACTATTATTAATATCTGGCTGTTGTCCGACCCGAATCGCTAAAGTCATTGCCGCATCTTCAAGATCGCCTTCACAGTCAGCGATTGTCTCTAATGAGACGATCGCCTCTGGAATATCGGCAAATTGAACTTTCAATTCCTCAATGATGTGGAGATCGACCATATTGATTTCTAAGTGTGCTGAAAATTCAATCTACATTTATGAAACTTTAACACCCTTCCAAAAAGCAACATAGCCAGCAATATTTTTAGCTGCATCCTTGGGTTCTGGATAGTACCAAGCCGCATCTGGATTAGTTTGACCGTCTACTTCAATCGTATAATAGTTACACAAACCTTTCCAGCCACAAGTGGTGTGAGTATTGCTGTCGCTAAAATACTGTTTATTAAGACTGTCTGCGGGAAAATATTGATTATTTTCAACAACGATTGTTGCATCGCTTTCTGCTAAGGTAACACCGTTCCAAGTTGCTTTAGTCATTTGAATTTTAGATTTTAGATTTTGAATTATTTCTATAACTTTCAGTCGAAGGATTGAAGCCTGTTTGTTTCGATTTCAATTTGACTTAGTTATTGAGATTTCGATCTGGTAATTTCAACCTTCAGCACCTTTTTGGCTGTGAATTGGCTGCATCGATCTCAATCGAGTATTTACTGATTCTCCAATGAGATCGGCTAGCAAATCTGCACTATTAATCACACCCAACGAACTGGCATTGGATGCCATTGATTCCCGACGCTGCGGATTTTCGAGCAGGTTGAGCACTTCAGTCGCTAGAAATTGAGCAGTGAGACTTTCTTGGCGAAAGAGTAATGCCGCATTAGCCCCAGCTAAGACATTAGCATTATAGTATTGGTGATCCTCCGCCGCATAAGGATAAGGCACCAAAATTGAGGGTGTGCGGGTAATCATTAGCTCATTTAAAGTCGCTGCACCAGCCCGACTAATCGCCAAATCCGCTCGTTGAAATAGTCCTGCCATATTGTCATAAAAAGGCAACACAATATACTGGGGATGTTCGATTTTCTCCGTTGGGTCATTTGCACCACCAACGATATGTACGATCGTCACTCCAGCATCCAACCAAGTCCCAACACATTCGCGAATCATCTGATTGAGGGCTACAGCACCTTGAGAGCCACCAACGACTACAATGAGGGGGCTGTCCTTGGAAATGGGTAAATCGAGGGGTTCTGGGGTCAAAAACTGTTGACGACAGGGAGTCCCCAAATAGATAGTTTTAGCGCGGGGGAGATATTTACTTGTCTCGACAAAGCCAACTGCAACCTTGGTACAAAAAGGACTGAGAGATCGAGTAACTTTACCTGGGAGGGCATTTGACTCGTGGAGAAGAACTGGCAGCCCGAGCGAGTAACCAGCTAAAATGGCAGGTGCAGAAATATAACCACCAGTACTGAACACGGCATCGAACTTACCCTGTTTGAGCAGTTTTCGGACTTGGAAGATACCTTTAATTAATCCAACAATAGTTTTCAGTGTACCCAATCCCAGTTTTCCCTGAAAACCACCAACCCGAATTAGATGCAGCGGATATTCTTTAGGAACTAACTTAGACTCTAGTCGATCTGGTACGCCCAACCATTCGATCTTGTAGCCTGAGAGCTTTTCGGCAACTGCGATCGCGGGAAATACATGTCCCCCTGTTCCACTTGCGGCAATTAATAGCTTAGTAGCTTCCTTAGACACTAGTATTTTCATTCCTTACCTGCGACATAGCTATTCTAGCCGATTGCCGTTCATTCGATCCTCTGTCTTGCTGAATCGGCAAACGCTGCACGAATGGGGATGTGTAATTATTAATTAACCTAAGTTGCTAGTTATAGGTTGTTAGTGGGATGGGTGTTAGGTTTTAGCTGTTAGGTTTTAGGTTTTATCCATCGCTAATACCCAATACCCAATACCCAAATCTTTAACATTTGTTATAACTAGCAACTTGCGTTAATTATCAAACAGCCCCTGGCTCAGATCCACACGATCCCCTAAGATACTAAAATTTAGATTCAGTGCATCTAGGGATAACGAATGGAATACTGGGAGTTTCTAATTCAGCGCGAGGGAGATCGAAGCTGGCGATCGATTAAAACAGGTAATCTCCAATTAATGGAAGGTCAGTATCGGATCGTCGCACATAGCAATCTTGCTGAGACAAAAATCCAGACTCGGATCGCTCATCAAACTCTAGGTTCGACAGTACCACAAAGACGATCGAGATCGATCGACCAAATGACCAATGCTGGCGGATTACTAGAAATATTGCCCTTTACCCACTTAAAATCAGGAATTTGGCAATTTGTTTGCAGTGGCACGACATCAACACAGACATCATGGCATCATGTGCTCAAACTCCGCGTCTTGACACGAATCCCAACGCAATCTCCGCCTAATTTTACGAACCCAACACCAACCGAGCTACTGGAAATTGGTGCAGCATCATCATCTAGTATCACCAACAACCAACCGCTGACTCACAGTTCGCAAGTCGTTCCCGCTCAATTTGCAGAGATCGAAGAAAGTGAGGATTTTGTCACACCAACAGAGCCAATTATGCCGATCTCTGTCATGGGCGAACCAGAAAACTGGGCGGAAAGACTCAATTTATTATTAGAAAGACTAGAGTGGGAATCATTACAACCTCAAAGTCAGCAACCAGAAATTATCGAGACACTACTGGGCAAAATTAAGCTTCAACCGATCGTCGATTCACCCTCTCAACTAATCGATCTGGATCGATCGACATTTTCTGGTCTAATTCCTGGTCATCAACTAATGATTAGCGGTGCTTGTAATTTACAGTTATTGACTGGTCATATCGTTCAAACAGTCAAAATCGAGAAGCTGTCTATCTGTCTTCGCCACCCACAAACTTCCGAAGTCGTTGTTTCGATCGAACAATCTTTACCCTCAAATCTTCACACGTTTATTTTTCACGGTCGATTAGAATTACCTTCTGAGTCTAAGATTACCCTCCTATTGGGTGAGGTTAGTCTTTTTGATCGACATCATATTCAACTTGGCTCCAGAGGCTTCACCGTCACCCTCAATCTCAATCCCTTACAAGAATCCGAACCTTCATCACTACCACCCTTAGATCGCCACACAGATATTCCAGAAGCTACTCGTGAGCATCTGGAGCGGCTCGATCGATCTACCCAAGAGTCACAACCAGCATCAGCTACACTTGGATTGCGAGCATCGATCCCCCAGACTGCTCGATTTGCCGCCACCGCACAAACCAAACCGATACAATCCGATCGATATCCCACTGTCCCCCTCGCCTACAAACGAGAATCCTTGTTTACCCATCCAGATGTTCTTCCCGTCGAACCATCCACAAGTAGCAATTTTCTTCACCCAGCAGCAGTTAAAACAACAATAGACCCAGAGATCGAGACCGGTCTCAACTCTGTTGATATCGATCTAACTGGCGATTTGGAGATTGATTTTGCCCATCCGACCTCAGCTACCCCGCCATCTCATCGTCACTACCAGCCTCGCCACTATGAAAACTTAGAGATAGTTATCGATGATTACCGACCCTAGGCTACGCCAACGATTGTAGATTAACTAATTACCACCAGGTCGTTAGACTTTATCTTTCAACTCCATTTTCAGCTACTATTAAGATTTATAAACTTTTGTCAAAATTTTGTGAGCCTTTTTAGCTGACTAATTCAGATAGAATCTAAAGATGCAATCCATATAAACAAAGGACTTTTAATTATGGCAGCTTCTTTTCTCCCTTCCATCCTCGTCCCTACTGTTGGTTTAGTATTTCCGGCTGTAGTGATGGCATTTTTATTTTTGTACATCGAACGCGAAGCAGCTTAGGGATTAGGTATTAGCTGTTAGCGGCTACGTGTTAGAAACTTAGCCTAAAGCCTAATACCTAATGCCTAACGCCAAAAAGCCGGACTAGTCCGGCTTTTTAATTAAGATAGAGATCGTCGGCAATTTTTGATTTAGATACCGTTATCCTGCTTACATTGATGAGCCAATTCCAGCATAAGAGCCATAGAAGAATAAGCTCACAACTACAATTACACCCATACCAGCAACAGTTGCTACTAGCCACAGGGGAATTCTTCCTGGTTCAGACATAATTTTTTCCTTTTGTAAATATCCCAACAGTAATACAAATCGAACCGGTTAGTTAAAGAAGTAACTGGTAAACAAAATTCCAAGCGTAAAAATCATTAACAAGCCCAAAAATAGTGAAGCTCGATTGAGTTCTACTGGCTGGTTATTGGGGTTTGGAGTACGTTCCATAGTTTTAATTTAAATCTTATCTTTGAATAAATTGCATGGCAGCGATCGCGCCAATAAAAAACACAGTTGGTACGCCCAAAGTATGGACAGCTAACCATCTGACAGTAAAAATGGGATATGAAATAGGCTGATTTCCGCCACCGCTAGTCATCTTCTGCGCTCCTACAATTAAGGAAAGTTGGTTTAAGGTTTAGTTATGAGTTGTTAATTATTGGTTGGTTATTATCACTCGATCTCTAAAAAACAAGCGAAGAAATAACTTTCTAGCCCACAGGCTAGGATCGACCAATACATCCAACTATTTATCTTTAATAAACTTCTCGATCTGATTTTTAGAGTCAAATCGATCGGATACGATCGGTAGCTCCTGACGATTCTGAGTAAAATACTCATCAGGACGAGGGGTACCAAAGGCATCATAAGCCAAGCCAGTGCTAACAAACAGCCAACCAGCTACAAATAATGCTGGAATCGTCAGGCTATGAATGATCCAGTAACGAATACTGGTCACGATATCGCTAAATGGACGTTCTCCGGTCGAGCCTGCCATATCGATTTTCTCCCAATCTTGAATATCTTTACTAAATCCCAGTTTATCTCATAATCTTGAAGAAATGTGATGTTTAAATGAGAGAAATTTAATTAGGGATTCGGGAGCCAAAAGTGCGCCGCAAGTAGAGCACCTTTTCAAGACATTCGGGATTAGGCTTGACGATGCAAGTAGGATATTAATCCTCATTCCTAACCCCTAACCACTAATAGCTCACCCCTAAATCCTAAGCTGCTTCGCCCTGGTACTGTAGCAATATACCCCGCTGACCGATGATAAAACCGCGATCGGCACTCAAGAACAAAATCTTGTAAAGATTCGATGGTACCTCTTCTATCGCCGTATCCTTGAGCCAAGTTTTGCCACTATCGTTACTGACGAGTAAATCTCCACTCCCACCAGATACCCAGATTTCGCCAGGAGTCCGATAAGCGAGATCTAACAAACCCAGATTGGTTTTCTGTCCAGGGAATACTTCATTATCCCAGGCTTCGGATGCTTCGGGCTTGCTAAATTGCAATTGTCCGCCACGAGCTAGCATCCATAACCGATTGTCATTAGTAAATCCCATGCTAGAAACGCGGCGAGAACTATTCCGGTTATGGGGTTCCCAACTTTCTTGACCTGGTGTCCAAGTAGAGTAGAAGTTACCTTTGGCAGAGACAGCGACATATTTACCGTCATCAGCACGAGAAATCGTCCGAAATACGCCGACAGCGCCACTAACGAGAGCCTTCCAATTTTTCCCAGCGTCTTTGGTTGCATAAATCGCCCCAATGTCGGTGGTCATTTCTGCCGAGCTTGCACCCAAAGCTTTAATGGTAGCGGGAGTTCCTGGTAATTTTGCACTCAGCGCAAGTCGTTCCCAAGATTTACCCGTATCTTTGGTGTGAAGGAGAATCGCAGGTTCGCCAACAATCCAGCCTTCATCGCCAGCAAAACTAATTGACGTGAAACGGTATTTATCGCTATCTAGTTCTAGTTTGCGATTTTCCCAGGTTTTGCCGCCATCATTGGTTTCCAAAATTGCCGAGTCGCTGCCAACAACCCAACCATGTTGGGGATTTCCAGTAAATGCCAGATCTTGGATATTTGATTCTGTGGGTAACTGGATTGGTTTCCACGGACTAGTTGCTAAAGGTGTAATATGACTGCAACTGACGCAAAATATCCCGATAGCCAGGAGCGTAGCAGCTTGTCTAAGAATTCGTTTAATCATATATTGGGACGATCGATAATTACAGTAATGTTTATTGATAGAGAGGGATAAGCTTGCTTTCTCTACAACCTAAGACCTAAATCCTAAAGCCTAATTCAATGTATATAGACTGAGTAAAAGTAAGATTCCTACTCCCAGCCCACCATAAATTAATAAGCTTTTTTGCTCCTGTGTCATGGTGTTAACACCAAATCCGTAGCCCTGATTTTCTTTAAACCCAGAAACTGCATTAGTCCCGATATTTGTAAAAGCAGCTTTTTTGGCAGTACAGACCGGACATGTCCAGGCCGCAGGTAGTACGCTAAAAGGTGTACCAGCAATAACCTTATTTTTGGGATCTCCTCTATTGGGATCGTATGTGTAGCCACAGGCGCGACATTCAAACCGATCGTCATCGGTATTTTCTACTTTTTGGTCTGTTGTAGTTTCCAGATCTTCTGGACTACTAAGACGGTCTTGCTCTCCATCGTTCATAAAGGTAATTTTAATATTAGATAATTATTAACATCCTGTTACAAATTTTGGCATATTATGTCGAAGTTTGGTATTGGATATTGAAAAAGATGGGGTGTGTGAGAGTTGGGGAATTACGGAGTTGGGGGGTGAGGGGGTATGGAAGTAACGGAGTAAGAAACACACCCCCACACCCCCACACCCTAACACCCCCACACAGCCTAACACCCCTACACCCCTACACCCCTACACCCCCACACCCCAACCCATGTCTATCAAAAAAATCCTCTCCATCGGTTTATTAGTATTCGTCCCAATTTCCATTACAGCCGAACAGCTCCACTGGGGAGATCTAACTGTATTTATCACCTCAGCGTTGGCGATCGTGCCCCTAGCCATCTGGTTGAGCACCGCAACGGAAGAAATAGCCGTAGTCACTGGTCCTGCCGTAGGCGGGTTGCTGAATGCCGTATTTGGTAATGCCACAGAAGTGATTATTGCTTTGGTCGCGCTCAAAGCTGGCTTAGTTGATATTGTCAAAGCTAGTATTACTGGAACGATTATTAGTAATCTGTTGTTGGCAATGGGTTTGTCGATGTTTTTGGGTGGTTTGAAGTACAAGGAGCAAGAATTTAAACCGATCGTGGCACAAGTCAGCGGTTCTTCGATGACGTTGGCGGTAATTGCGATTTTACTACCAACAATGGCTTTTTATTCTGCTAATAATTCTGATGCATTTGCTGTCGAAAAACTCTCGATCGCGGTCGCAGTTATTTTAATTATAGTTTATGCGATGACCTTACTATTCTCGCTAAAAACTCATAGTTATTTGTATGATGTTAGCTTGGTTGATTTAGACGTTGAAGCTACCGAACACAAACCGGATTTACGCCTCTGGTTATTTATTTTGGTCGTTTCTACCCTAGCAGTTGCTTATGAATCGGAGATGTTTGTCGGGGTCGTCGAAGCCGCTACCAAAGGTTTGGGTTTAACACCCTTATTTACGGGGGTGATTTTATTACCATTAGTTGGCGGTGCTGCTGAATATGTCACCGCCGTTGGTGTCGCCATCAAAAATAATATGGATTTATCCGTCTCGGTGGCAATGGGTTCGAGTTTATTAGTTGCCTTATTAATGGCACCGCTATTAGTTTTAGTCGGTTACGCGATCGGTCAACCGATGGATTTGAATTTTAATCCGTTTGAAATTGTGGCGGTAGCAGTAGCGGTAATTGTGGCTAATTTAATCAGTCTGGATGGTCGATCGAATTGGTTAGAAGGGATATTATTACTGGCAACTTACCTAATTCTAGCGGCGGCTTTCTACTTTTTGCCGATTTAAAGCTTCTCAGTATATATTGAATTATTTATGCAACAAAAGTAGCAAAGTGATTGATTAACAAGCCATTTTGCTGAATCAAAATTTTATTAGAGTTGATAGGATTATCATGTATTTAATTAGTCTGAAAGTGCCGTACTTAAAGACATGGAAATTTCAAAGTATCAATAATATCATTGCCGCAGTAAGACCATCGTACAGCAAAAAGCACGAATCGCCGATTGTTATATGTAAGTCCATTGCGTCAGGATAAGTACTTCACAAAATTCAAAACTTCTTCAAGGACATAATTGATGACGATCTCTCAGCTCAAAGATTTTTCTAAATTAGTCAGTGCTGCTGCAGTTTTTGGTGTGGCTTCACTGGGCACAATTCCGACGGCTAGTGCTGCAATCCTCAAAATTGGTGCGGGTGCTTTCAACGCTCAAGCTGGGTTAATCACATTTAGTGAAAAACCTTTGGGAACCGTCAATCCGGTATACACTCCAGGTCAATATGGTGGTGGTGCTAGTGCTCCAACGGTATCTTTTGGTGGAATATTTACAGGGCAAACTGTGGGCACAGCACCTATTCCGCCAGGTGCTACACCTTCAGGAGTCGTAAATGGAATCCCAACAGGTCCTTTATCTCTGGGCGGACCTAATGCCTTCATCTCCAGTGATGGTAGTAATCCAACTAGTCCCGTGCTTTCTGGCACTCCTCTATTCAACGGACCAATTAGCATTTTATTCGACACAGATCAAGCTGGTGTTGGGCTTGATGGCGGTTTTTTTGATTCGATCGGCAGTACTGCTATCACTGCTTTCTCTCGTAATGGTACCTTGTTAGGATCGGTCCTAAATTCAGCGACAGGAATTGAATTTCTCGGGCTAGTAACTAGTGATGGTAGCAACCAAATTGCTGGACTACAATTTTCCTTGGTAGGAGCAGAAAGTGCTGGTTTCGCGATCGACAATTTACGATTTGGCACCAGTGGTCAAGTTAATATTCCTGGGGCTGCTGCCGTTCCCGAACCTTTTACCATCATCGGCACTCTAGTCGGTGGTACGGCCGCATTACGGATGAGAAAGAAACTAAAATCTGATAAAGCGTAGGTCGATTCTCTTTCTCTAACAGCATAATTAGCATCTGCTGTTTCGGAAATGCGCCAACAATATAGTTCGATCGAGCACTAAGCAAATTCGATGGTTTCAGCAATGATTCTCATCGTTTGCTTGGTGCTTGGTTTTAAATCCAAACAACTTAGTCCGATCGCAATTATCAATTATCAATTCATGCGCCCATTCCTGAATACTGGCGTAGACCTTTCTTCCAGAGCCAACGATTGACGATCGAGAACACAATTACCCAAATCGAGATCGTACCAAAACTGTGAATCAGATCGACTTTTAGACCAGTTAGAATACTCGCAGGAAAGTTAATAATATAGGGAAATGGTGTCCACAAGGCGATCGATCTTACTGCTGGTGGAAATATTTCTAATGGCGCGATCGCCCCTGACAAAAAGAGATGAACTAAAAACCATACCTCCTGAATCGCACTAGCTTTTTCAGTCCAAAAGGCAAACATTGCCAAGGTATACTGAATTAGGAATTGTAAGGCAAAAGCACTGGTACTGGCGATCGTGAATAATAGTAGCGTACTCAAATTAGGCACCCAAAATGCATCTGGATATAGTAGAAAGAAGAGCGCAACTAATCCAAAAATAAACGGTAATCTGGCAAATCTTTCGCCAATATGCGAGAATATATGATGCCAAACTGGATCTAGTGGTTGCAACAATCGAAACGACAACTTCCCATCGACAATATCACGCTCAAAATCCCAAATTACCCAGACTACGGTGAGCTGTCGTACCAGATAAACTGCCAGAAAATACCGAGCAAACTCGATCGAAGATAAACCAAAGTTTCCTTGCTCTGCTGCTTGAGTCCACACCCCCATCAGAATGAACGGTAACGACCCTGAAAGTGCCCAAAGCAAGAGTTCTGCTCGATACTCTAGCATGTAGGCATAGTAAGTCAGTAACAGTGCTTTGGAGATTCTCAATAATTGTTTCATAAATCGACGTTGCGAGCGCAGTAAAGTAGTTCTGTCGGAGTTGAAACTCTCAGAATCGTCAACTAAAGTTCAGTCTAGCTCTTCCTTCGATCTATAGTGGAAGTAATTAACACTCCCACACCCATATTTCCCTAATCAAATGCTCCCTGTCTCCCACGCCGAAAAGATTATTCTCGATTTAGTACGACCTTCGAGTGGAATAGAATCAATCGATCTGAATCTCGCGACGGGGCGAATTTTGGCAACTTCGATTGTCAGTCGGTTAGACTTTCCCCATTGGGATAACTCAGCGATGGATGGTTATGCCGTAAAATTTGCTGATGTACGATCTAGTACGTCTAAACACCCAATTACGCTCGAAGTCGTCGAAGAAATTCCGGCTGGATATCAGCCCCAACGAGAGATTCAATCTGGAGAAGCCGCGCGCATATTTACAGGGGCGATCGTGCCTGCTGGAGCCGATACAATTGTGATGCAAGAGCATACCCAGCCCGTCCAGAAAAATTTTGTCAAAATTCAGATAACTCCAACAGCGAGATCGTTCATTCGCCAGCGGGGAGAATACGCCCGTATTGGCGATTCGCTGCTCGCGGCTGGTACGGTTTTAAATCCCGCAGAAATCGCAATTTTGGCAGCGACGGGATGTAGTGAAGTCGAGGTTTACCGTCGTCCCCGCGTGGCAATTCTCTCCACTGGCGATGAATTAGTGACACCAAATCGCCTATTGAAACCAGGGCAAATTGTTGATTCCAATCAGTATGCCTTAGCCGCCTTCGTACAGCAAGCTGGCGGTATCCCGATCTGCATGGGAATAGTCCCCGACGACCGAGCAAAATTGACCGCTGCAATGTCAGAAGCGATCTCGTCGGCAGATTTTGTCTTATCTACTGGTGGTGTCTCTGTCGGCGATTATGACTATGTAGAGGATATCCTGGCAGAATTGGGTGGAGATATTCAGATTCGCGCTGTGGCGATCAAACCAGGGAAGCCGCTGACGGTGGCTAAATTTAATCGAGGAGATCGATCTGTCGTCTATTTTGGACTTCCAGGTAATCCTGTCTCAGCATTAGTTAGTTGTTGGCGATTTGTCAAACCTGCGATGGCGAAACTTGCAGGTTTACCAAAGTCTAGTTGGTACCCAAAGTGGATAGAGGCAATAACTACCCAAGATTTAACCGCTGATGGCAAGCGGGAAACTTATCTCTGGGGTAAATTAGAGTTAATTGATGGAATACATCACTTTACTCTGGCTGGGGGTAGTCATAGTTCGGGAAATCTCATCAATTTAGCAGGTACGAATGCTTTGGCAGTAATACCTGTCAATACAAATATCATTACTGCTGGCTCGAAAGTACAGGTATTTAACGTCAGTTCGGTTTAAGGACTGCCGATCGATCGCTTTCTGCTCCGCTCTTTACCCGCCTGGGGATTAATCCCCAGGCTAATAGCTCAAGTCTGTTAAAACACACTGATAGATTCTTGTTAGTCTGTTTTAACAGACTTGAACGATGAGCACCGCACTTTGGTAGCGGGTGGTAATGGAACGAAGCCAGAGGACTGTGCAACGATGGCCGCGACTTCAGTCGCTAGCACTATCGTAGGCATTAACATGAGCTACTTACTAGGGCGATGAATCACCTTCTCAGCTACGCGCTTCTTGACTTTTTGGTCTACACCAATGACGCGGACGTAAGACTTTTGTCGATCCTTGACGATCGATTCCAAGGATCGCACGACTTCTGAGGCGTTGCTACCAGACACTTGTCCGCCAGTTTCCCAGGCGTTGCTCTTTTTGCGCCGCTCGTCGGCAAATTCGGTGAAGATTGCACAGCCTTGGGCGACGAGACGAGAGATCGTCTCAATAGCATCAATGGTTAAGAGAGAACTATTTGTATTAACTTGACTACTCTTGGTACCAGTGCTAAAACTGTTGCTGGCAATAGTAGTACTACTGCTGGTACTAGTAGATTGACCGGGACGATGGACGATTTGCTCGGATACCCGCCGCTTGGCGTGAGGATCGATGCCGATCGCCCGTACATAGTCGTTAGGATAGTTAGCAATACAGTCAGAAATTGCAGCTAAAATTGCACTTTCGGATTGGGATTCGACGGCGTAGGTATTCCAGGAGCTAGTTTGGAAGCGACGTTTGTCAGCACGTTCGATCGCTATTTTACAGCCTTGGTTGATGAGTTGGCGCACGATGGTTGCTACATCGGCATTCGCACCACTAGAGCTAGCAATATTACTCGCAGCAGGGCTAGAACTAGGTTGACTGAAACTCGTGCTAACACTGCGAACTTCGGACTGTCCAGGGCGATCCGTAGGACGTTGGATGATGGTTTCGAGTACCCGCCGCTTGGCATTGGTATCGATGCCGATCAAGCGGACATATTCGCCACTATGGTCTTGAAGGCAACTTTCGAGATGGTTGAGAATTTCACCTTCGTTCCGAGAGTTAAACGACGTACAGCTAGTCCAAGAACTGGTCTGAAAGCGACGTTTATTGGCATGTTCGGTGCCAATTTGGTATCCTTGGGAGATCAGGTTGCGGACGCTGCTAACGACATCTGGGTGCAGACTGGAATTCTGGGTATTTTTTTGTTTAAGTGGCAGATCCAGCGTTGTGGGACCAGTTCCAGATAAAGCTGCTGCATTAGCACTTTGGATATCTGCGACACACACGACATCATCAACGCAGTGGTAGCCCGATCGCAACGAATCGTTGATACTAATGATGTGAGCGGCGAATTTCTTATCGTCAGGCTGTACTTCTGATAGTCGATCTGCTTGCTGCTGGCTGGTAATAATTGCGCCAGAGGGCACATATTTGTTCGGCGGAATTTCGACATCCTGAATTAGGGCGTGCATCATCACAACACAACCGTGACCGACCTTCGCATTAAATACCGTGGAACGAAAGCCAATAAAGCAGTCGTTGCCCACATATGCAGGACCGTGAATCAGTGCCATGTGGGTGATAGAGCTATTATTCCCAATCCAGACGGAGTAAGGCGTACCATCATCGCCAGTCACTCGCCCTTGCTCTAGTCCGTGGATCACTACGCCATCTTGAATATTGGTGTTCGCACCGATCGAAAAGGGGTTGCCCTCATCGGCTCGAATCGAAATCCCTGGCGCGATCATCACGTTTTCGCCAACACGGACATCGCCAATGATGTTAGAAAAAGCGTGAACGTAGGCACTATGGTGAATCTTTGGCTCTGCCAAATTCTGCGACCACGGTGTTGGCGGGGCGGCGGTAGCATTACTCCGAACTGTCGTCATTATCTAAATCTTCCTTCTATAAATTACATTGCGACTACCCAGCACTTAGTTGTTTTAGCGCGATGCCAACGAGGGTCGCGCTAGCCTAAGATCGCAAGAACCCTAGCATCAACAATACAGTTTAGGGGTTCAGTTTGGCAACATAATATACAATTATTCTTTTCGATTTAGACTATAAGCTAAACTAATGATGGTGTAATTCATCCAGAACGGTTTGCCCGCTCCGTCATGTATCGATCTAACGTGGTGTAATGTCCTGCTGCATAGTCAGCGCGAGCAGCCTGAATTTCAGCAATGTCATCAGGAGCATCTTCATCATCAGGGAATAATTCAGCTTCCACAAATTCCAAAAGCTGATGTTTTTCAGCAATCCCTAGTGATGAAATTGCTTCTAACAACGATTGAAATGAGATGTCTACTTTTATAGTACTCTCAGCCATTATGATTTCCCTCGATATTTATTCATCATTTATGCTGTCAAGTCTGCACAACTAACATTAGAGAGTTTCACCATCCTCTCAACAATCTTTTGGAGATTATTTCACTCATCCTCATCATCCTCCATATCACCCCCGACAACTACATCCCGAATCCGCAAACTCGGCCCGCCGACACCTACAGCCAAACCACCTTGCCCAGCCTTTCCGCAACCGCCGGACTCATCCCAGTGGAAATCATCGCCAATACCTTCGATATCGCCCAACGTTTTAAACACATTGCCAGATAAAGTCACATCCCGCACTGGTTCGGCGATTTCACCATTGCGAATCATCCACGCTTCACCTGCGCTGAAGGTAAACATCTCACCATTTGTCATGCCCCCTAACCAATTGCGGGCATATACGCCTTCCTTGATATCGGCAAATAGATCGGCGACAGGAGTATGTCCGCGATCGATCCAAGTATTCGTCATTCGCACGATCGGGGGATAATGATAGTTCAAGCACCGTGCATTACCTGTCGCCGCTTCACCCAATTTCCCCGCCGTTTCTCGCGAGTGCAAGCGTCCCACTAATACGCCATCCTCGATTAATTGCGTCGTCGTGGCGGGGGTGCCTTCGTCGTCGTATAAATAACTCCCACGATGCCCCTCTGGTGCAGCTCCATCGAAAATTTGCAACTCCTTACAACCAAAGCGTCGCCCCATTGTCATTACTTCCAACAGGTCGGGATTTTCGTACATCGAATCAGCCTCGGAGAGGTGCCCAAATGCCTCGTGAACGAATAAACCACTCAAAATGGGGTCGATGACGACAGTATAGGCATTACCCTTCACAGGTGGCAGGAACAGGGCAGCTACTGCACGCTGGGCGGCACTTTCTACCTGTCGATCGAGTCCGATCGTATCTTCATAGGCTTTGCGGGAACCGAGGGTTTCGCGTCCGGTTTGAACGGTATCGCCATTGCGGGCGGTGGCAGCAAACCGAATCTCCATATCGATCCAGGATTGTTCGATTAGGGTACCTTCAGAAGTCGCCAGGACGATATGCTGGGCACTATCGCCATAACGCACGGAAGTCGTGGCAATGCGGCGATCGGTAGTCTGGAGAATGTGATTATAATGCTCGCATAATGCCTTTTTGTGAGCGATCGGAATCTGGCGTGGATCGGTGCCAGTCAGGGGTAAACTACAACTAGTCTGAATAATCTCGATCGGTGCCAGAATCGTCACATCTTCACCGATAATTCGCGCCGCCGCGATCGCTTCTTCGATTCGTTCTGCTAGGGTTTCCAACCGATTGAAACTCGCAAAACCCCAACCACCTTTATAACACGCACGCACCTGTCCACCGATCGCCAGATCCTCGCTCAAAGTCTCGACTTTATCGCCACGGATCAGAATATCTGTCCCTTCAGACTCTTCTAGTCTAATCGCTAGGTAATCGACTCGATCTCGATAACGTTTAATCAGATCTGTCAGGCGGTTCTTGCTGTCAACGATAATGGAAGGCATAAGTTAGGTGTTAGGCTGTAGGGAAAGAGTTAGAGACTAGGGGCTAGATGGATTTCGATCGATTAGGCTTTAGCACTAAGATAAATATTCAAGACCTAAAGCCTAACCCCTAACTCCTATGAATTACTACACTGTGATGGCGACGTACAATCAGTGGATAAATCAGAAGCTGTATGACATCTGTACGAGTATTCCCGATGTCGATCGAAAGTCAGATCGTGGGGCTTTTTTTAAGTCGATCGATGGTACTCTCAATCATATCCTGGTTGGCGATCTCATTTGGTTGGGTCGATTCACCCAGCAACCATTTGTCGGTAAGCTCGATGGGGGAATATATAGTAATTTTAGCGAGTTATGGGCAGAACGAGAACGACTCGATTTTCCAAGGAAAGGCTACGCCAACGAGCTATTATCGATTGGGTGCAAAATTTAACTCCAAGTTGGCTGAATGAGACTTTAACTTACACCAATAGTTCGGGTTTCACTCGCACGCTTCCCCACTGGCTGCTGGTGACGCATATGTTCAACCACCAAACCCACCATCGCGGACAATTAACTACCTTGCTCAATCAAATGGGGTATGAGCCTGGGGTGACGGATTTACCAGCAATTTGGGATCGACAATAGTGGATGGTGGATGGTGAATTGATGACTATTTTTACTGGAGAGATTGAGGAAAATGGATTTGTGACGATCGATCGGTACCTCAGTCTAGACTCGATCGAGTCACTAATTGCAGATATTACTGACCTCAATATTACTCCAGGTCGAGCGGGCATTAGAAATTTATTAGAGTTAGCCCCCAGCATCAGAGTATTAGCTCGGAGTCAGGAGATTCGATCGCTAATAGAGCCAATTTTAGGCGATACCACACGAGTCGTCAGAGGGATATTCTTTGATAAACAACCTAGTGCAAATTGGAAAGTACCCTGGCATCAAGATCGCACCATTGCTATCAAAAATCGCTTGGATGTACCTAGTTATCACTCTTGGTCTGTGAAAGCCGGAATTCTTCACGTTCAGCCGCCTACGGCTATTTTAGAGCGAATGTTGACAGTGAGAATTCATCTGGATAAAACTGATGAGTCAAATGGAGCCTTGAAAGTAATTCCAGGTTCTCATTGTCACGGTAAATTGACGGATGCGGAGATCGATCGATGGAAGCAAACATCCCCAGGTATTACTTGTAACTGCGATCCTGGTGGAATCCTGCTGATGCGCCCATTATTATTGCACGCTTCATCTACAGCGATCGTTCCAAGTCATCGCCGAGTCATTCATCTCGAATATACCAGTTGTGAATTACCATCAGGATTGGAATGGTATTCCTATTGACTACTCCTTATCGGCCAACTTCCAAAGTTTAATGCATGGCTAATATTGGGACTATTTCCGTTCGCTTATCTCCACGAGGCTGGCTGTTAAAAACTGTTGGATCGTAGTGTTGAGTTGTTTGAGTTTAACTGGTTTGGGGATGTATTCATTTGCTCCGGCTGCCAAACATTTCTCACGATCGCCTTCCATTGCTAGGGCTGTCAGTGCAATAATTGGAATCTCGGCTAGTTGCGGATTTTGACGGATCTGAACGATCGCTTCTAGGCCATCCATTCCAGGCATTTGAATATCCATCAAAATCAAGTCAGGATGGTGTAAATTAGTCATTTCAATCGCCGATTGTCCATCTTGAGCGACAATTGGGCGATAACCCTTGGCGGTGAGATAGCTGGAGATCGTGTTGATATTCAGTTCATTGTCTTCAACAATCAGAATCAAAGGTTGTTTGGGAATTTCTTCAACAATAGTGCCAGATCGCGAACTAAAATCTTCAGCACTGGAGATCGAGTCTAAACTAAAATATCGATCGGGCAAGGATACGATCGTACAACCACCTCGACCAATTGTACTCTGGAATTCTAGCGTGCCACCATGTAACTCGACGATCGGTTTAACGAGCATCAAACCAAGTCCAATCCGGCGGCTGTTAATTGGTAAAAAAGATTGAGTTGCTTTGTGGTTGCAACTGCTAGATATGTCTTTGCTAGTATCGATCGCCGAAAACTGAATTACAGAAGTGGCATTGACACCAGAGCTTGCTCGCGCTTTCCTCACTACCAATTTGACCATCCCGCCGACGGGGGTAGAATCGATCGCTTGAGTGAGGAGATTAATTAATACTTGATGTATCCGCTGTAGATCTACAGCAATATCACCAACCAGATCGGGAATATCTAGATCTAGTTGAATTTGCTTCTGAATTGCACAGTGTTTGACAAAGGTGATGCTGGAGTCGCAAAGTTCAGCAACCGAAACATTCGTTATTTCTAGTTCTAGTTTACCAACTTGAATTTTCGATAAATCCACCATGTTATTGATTAATGCGAATAAATACCATCCGCTGCGATCGATAGTAGTGACAGCATTGAGTTGTTTCTCATTCATGCTCCCAAAGACTTCTTCTAACAATATTTCGGACATTCCCAAAATGCTATTGAGGGGATTACGAAATTCATGACTGAGAGTAGCAATAAATTCATCAGTAAAGTAATTAGACCCGCCCAGTTGTTGCTGCCGTTGGCGGAGGATTGATGCTAAGAATTGCGGATACTGTTGTTCGAGGCTTTCTGTTTTGAATTTAGCTCCCGATCGAGCATAACAATCATAAGCATCTTGGAGATAGACAACGGCGATTTTTTCCTTGCCCCATTCTAAATAAAACTGAGCAGCACATTCATGGGCGATCGCTTCTGCTTCAAGTGAGTTACTGGCTTGTGCATCGAGAATAGCTTGATCGAGCCGTGAAATTTCGGCAATCGATGGCTCGAAACCATCAACAGTTAGGGTTGAATCTGTTTTTTGAATATAGTCGTAGCTATCGAGGGAATTCATAGTTATGTAAATGCTTTTGCGGATAGCTAATGAGATCGATCGCCGATTAACTATATCTAGATTATTAAGGGATCTTAAGCGATCGGCTCGATCTTAATATGTGATATTCATCAACTCAGATCTTGGATCAAAACAAAGTTACTAGTGAATAGTTTTAGTACTTATGACTAAGTTTTGAGTCTATTTCATCAGTTGTTATGTACTGAGGGGAGATGTGAGTCAATTATTCCCGATCGATTCACATCTAGACACTCCTGAATATTTTGGTGTAGTTCCCTGAGTTTGAGTGGTTTGGCAAGGTATTTATTTGCACCTGCTGCCAAGCATTTTTCGCGATCTCCTGGCATTGCGAGGGCAGTAAGGGCAATAATTGGGGGTTGGATTTGGGTAGATTGTTGCCGAATATATTCGATCGCCTTGATGCCGTCCAGATCTGGCATTTGGACATCCATCAAAATCAGATCGGGTCGTTGACTTTGATACATGGCGATTGCTTCATGTCCATTATTTGCAACGATCGTTCGATAACCTTTAGCGATCAGATAACTAGAGAAAGTATGAATATTTATCTCGTTGTCCTCGGCAAGTAAAATCAGCGGAGCAGTAGGGGCAACAGGAATGACAGAGCGGCTGAATTCGTCGGGGTGGAGATCGAGTGATTCGCCCAGAAAATTTAAGCCAGTCTGCGGTAGCATAATGCTAAAACAACTACCTTTACCAACCTCACTAGAGATCGAGACAAAACCACCGTGTAATTCAACAATTTGTTTGACAAGTACTAATCCCAATCCAGTTCCTTGATATTTACGATTGAGATTACTATCCACCTGAATAAAAGGTTGAAAGAGTTTGGCAATATCATCGCTAGCGATGCCAATGCCCGTATCGCTGATGGCGAAACACAAACTATAGCCTGTTGTTTGATGACAGAATGCGGGAGATTTAGCAGAGATAGATAGTGTGACCAATCCGCCATTGGGTGTGAATTTAACCGCATTATTTAGTAAGTTAATTAATGCCTGACGCATCCGCCGTTCATCAACAAATATACGATCTAAATTCGCTGGAAAATGAGTATCAAGTTTAATCTTTTTCTCAAATGCTTTTTGTTTGACAAATTCTAAGCTCGACTTACACAATTCTGCTAGAGAAACTTCGGTGATGTTTACTTCTAATTTACCTGCGGCAATCTTGGAAACATCGAGGATATCATTAATTAATGAGAGTAAATGCTCACCGCTTTTTTCAATGGTCGAAATCGACTTAATTTGGCGGGGATTAAGGGAGCCAAATACTTCTTCCTGCAAGGCTTCAGACATCCCCAAAATTGCATTGAGGGGTGTCCGCAATTCGTGGCTCATAGTAGCAAGAAACTCGTCTTTGAGACGGGTAGCTTGTTGCAGTTGAGAGTTGGTCAATTCTAGTCGTTCATTTGCTTGTTGTAGCTCGGTTTCAACTTGTTTAAGACCACTAATATCGATGAATAACCCATTGGTGGCGATCGGATTACCATCGAGATTGCAGACAATAGTCGAAATATCATAGATCCAAATTGCCCGACCATCAGCCGCAATCAGTCGATATTCAAATTCACAACTCTGATGATTCTCGATCGCGGCATCATAGATTTTGAGTGCTTGTGCTAGGTCATCTGGATAGATATGATTTTGCCAAAAATTGGTTTGAGACAGCCAGTCTGAGATCGGATAACCAAATAATTCAACGGCTCGATCGCTGACGAAACTAAATCGATCGATTGTGATATCGTATTCCCAAACAACCCCATTAATTGATTGGATCAAGTTGTAATATTTCTGTTGGGATTTGGCCAGATCTAATTCTGCTTGCCTCCGTTCGCGTAGTGCAGTTTGCTGTTCGGTAATATCTAACATTACGCCATCCCAGACGATCGACCCATCCGGTTGCAATTCTGGGCGGGAAGCTGACTTGATCCATTTTGTCATTCCCGAACTCAACACAACCCGTCCTTCCCATAGCTTAGGAGTCATATTTTGAGCCGACTCAGCGACAATCCGCTGAAACTCCGCGAGATCGTCTGGATGGATAGTGCTAATTAAACTGTTCGCATCAGCGATAACTACGGCTGCTTCGATGTCAAATAGTTCGTAACAAACCGAGCTAATGTAGGGAAAAGCCATCTTCCCATTAGGTGTTAACTGAAACTGATAGATCGCGCCAGGAATATTATCAGATAACTTTTGATAGCGTACTTGTGACTGCTGTAGGGCTAACTCTGCTGCTTTAGCAGCGGTAATATCTCTAGTGCGGGTGAAGTTGTATTCCTCACCTTGAAATTCAAAATAATTGAGACTAATTTCAACTGGATAGCGGTTGCCGTCTTTACTCTGATGATAGACTTCAACCGAAAATCCACCAGTCTTTTTTAGCTTTCGCCAATGGTTCGGCCAGGTATGAGGTGAGGTTTCATCATCAATATCCCAGATATACATTGCAGCTAATTCCGTTGAGGAATAGCCTAACATCCGACACATAGATTTATTGACATAAGCAAAAGAACCATCGGGCTTGAGTAGGGCAATACCATCGGCAGAATTGTCTACTGCAAATTGGGTAAACTCTAGTTTCTGTTCCGCAATTTTGCGTTCGGTAATATCTAAGGCAATCCCGACAGTCCCTGTGATGTTCCCATTACTATCTCTGATCGGTGTTTTAATTGTTTCTAACCATCGTTTTTCTTGCTGACTATTTAATACTTTCTCTTCTACTATTTTACGCTGTCCAGATTGCATCGTCAGTAAATCATCATCTATATATTTCTGTGCTAGTTCAACGGGCCAAATATCTAAATCTTTTTTACCAATCAGTTCTGTTGGAGCATGTCCGCTCACATCTCCAAAAGCTTGATTCACAGCAATGAATTGACTATTTTTATCTTTGAGCCAAGCCAGATGCGGAATATTATTCAGGAGTGCTTCTAAATAACTCTGCTGAAGACAGACATCTGCTGCAGCTACCTGAGATTTTTGGTAGAGATTGGCATTGTCAATAGCGATCGCGGCTTGGGTACATAGAAAAGAAATAATCGTTTTTTTGTCTGGGTTGAAAATATCTGGAGCTTGGCGATGTTCTAAATAAATAACTCCAATTACTGATTCTTGCTTGACGATCGGCAGGGCAAAAACACTTCGTGGTTGATGTTGGTTTAAATATCGATCTTCGTTGGCGTAGCCTCTCTTCTGGAGAATCGTCGATCCACCAAATTTATCTAATGCTAGTCTTTGACGAGCATCAAAGATCGCAGTTTGTTGGGTGTTCTTGACCCAGTAAATTAATTTTGCTGGACACTCAAGATTATTTACTAGTGGGCGGTGAGTTTGGTCGATACTAATAGTACCAGAATTGATGGTCGCGATCGCATAAATTTGCCACAGATCGTCAGGATTATTGATGATTGAGGATGTGCTAACAGGCAATGCCAATATACAGGTTTCAGCACCAGAATTCTTGAGAATAATTTCGACAAGTTGCCGAATTAGTTGGGTAATATCCAGTGCACTAGATAAAACTTGGGCTGATTGAATCACTGAAGCCAAGTCAATTGTATCGACACTCTGAATACTATAGCTATTTCTAAGTCGAGAATTGGTAATCGTTGTCAGGGTAGATAGGGGATTAAGCTCCTGTTGCTGTGCTTGGAGGATGGGGGTGAGGAGTTGAGGATAGCGTTGTTCTAAATCATTTGTTTTGGCGGTGGCTCCCCAACGGGCGTAGCAATAATATGCTTCTTGCATATAAATAGCTGCAATTTTTTCTTTACCCCAAGCCAGATAAAATTTAGCAGCGAGTTCATTAGCTAAGGCTTCTTCTTGGCTAAAGCCGTTGACTTTTGCCGAGCTAATGGCTCGATCGTACAATTCAATTGCTAAACTATTTTTACCAGATTGTCGCAATCTTTCTGCTTCAATTAATTCCCATTTGTGACTGGCATTCATAGGGGCATACTTGGCAACTAGCCCAACTTGTTTTTGACAGGTAGATATTTGCCGCTTGTACCCAATGGGGTCGATCGCAATCATGGTCAGCGCACTATAAAAATTAAAAACACAATTAATAAAGTGACCTGCTACAGTATAGATAGATTCTAGACATGTTTGGAGCGATTGAATCGATCTATCTAAATCACCAAAAATATAGTAAATTATTAACTTTTCAATATGCAGATAAGTAATTCCCGTAATATAACCCGATTTATGACATCGATCGATAAATGCTCGATCGTCAAAATAATCGCTTCTAAATTCAAAATAATTTGGAGAATTGCCTAATAAATTATCAATGCTTTGACCAGTTCGATCGTTAAATGAAAATGGTACATCTTGATTTAATGATGCAATAATTTGACGATTTCTACATATATGTTTGCGAACTATCTGTAGATTTTCTCCAGCTAAGTATCGAAAAAATCCATCATTCACTAAGTTCCATGCTGCATACTCAAAGTTTCCGACTTCAATCCCTGCTTCATAGCCTTGATATTGCATCTCAATTGTCGCTTGAAGCGAAATATCCCAGGTTTTGATCGCTGAACTAATAAAGAAGACGCTAGATTTAACACGATTGTTAGATATTTTTTCTAAAATATCAATTGCCGCTCGATTGTATTTAATGCCGCGATCGATTTGATTGAATGCTGCTGTCAAAATAAAGCTATAAACTGCATACCCAGTGCTAGAATACTCACAATTACCATGCCGTTCGGATAATTGGACGAGTTTGGTAGCTACAACAACAAATAAATTAGGATAGAGCAGATATGAAATCGAGATTAAAGTATCAAGAAAATTCATGCTTTCTCTAATTTTTTGATTATCAATATTTTGGCGATTTTTAATTAAAGATGGATTTTTGCCGATTAAAATCGCTTCGATTTTAATTAATGCTGATAATGCTGTAAGCTTATTAACATGCTTGGATAAATAAATACCAAGTTCGGCTAAGATGACAATCCCTAAATCGACAGCTTCGCTAAGTCGATCTTCACCGATTAGATCTGTCATCTTAATTCGATAAACGCCACATCGATCTAATGGAGCGATCGCTCGTTCTAATACGATGTTGACATAGGTGTTAAATTGTGAATCGTTAATTAATTGCGCTGTTTCGGCAGCAATTTCATGTAGATCTAAAGCCCATTGATATTGATTTATCCAGGGGTCATCAGCTAAATATTTAATACCCTGTAAGCTATAGTTAAAAGCAATATTATAAGCTGTATTCGATCGAGCCTTACGAGCAGCAAATAAATTCATCTGCATCAGGTTTTGTTGCTCGATCGGATCGTCAATGATCCTAGCACCTGCATTAAATTGATTGACAATTTCTAATAATCGATCGGATTCTGCCAAGTCAGATATTTGTGAATACAATAGCCTCCCAATACTTAAATGGGTAGCTGGTTTCCGATCTTCAGGAATCAAAGAATAAGCAGCTTGCTGAACTCGATCGTGCAAAAAGCGATAGAGAGAGACGCAATCATTTGGGAGCGCACTTCCCACACGATCCACACCAGCAACATCATCCTGCAAATCCTGCAAATCATGGTAGAACTTGTAGATGTGACTATTAGGCAAAATCAACCCAGATTCTAGCCCCATCCACAGATCTGAAGCCGTATCAAATTGCGATTGTTCTGAGACAATTGCTAAAGTATTTAGATCGAACTGATTACCAATACAGGCCGCTAACTTGAGAATCTCTTGAGTTCTAGATGGCAATTTCTGCAACTGAAGAGCTACAAATTTTACAACATCATCCGTCAAAGCTAGGGCTTCTACTCGCGTAATATCACATTCCCAATAGCCTTCAGAATTGAACCAAATCTCGCCATCATGATGTAATACTTGGAGAAACTGAGTGGTAAAAAAGGGATTACCTTGAGTTTTGACATCGATTAATTTTGCTAATGGTTGCGATCGATCTGTCGAACAATGTAAGGTATCAGCGACTAATTGATTGGTATCTCTAAATCTGAGCGGTGCGAGCGTAATAGTTTGCACAATTACCTTGGCTTGTTGCAATGCCTGCACCATTAACATCAACGGATGAATCGGCGATACTTCATTATCCCGATATGCCCCCACTAATAGTAGATATCCTTTCCCTCCCATCAATAGTTTCATTAACTGGAGCGAAGCCAAATCAGCCCACTGTAAATCATCCAAAAATATGACTAAGGGATGCTCCGGTGTGGTGAAAATTTCAATAAACTTTTGGAACAACATATTAAACCGATTCTGCGCCGCCGTTCCTGATAATTGAGTAACAGTAGGCTGAGAGCCAATAACTAACTCTAATTCAGGAATTGCTTCAATTAAAACTCGACCATTTTCGCCCACGGCTGCCAAAATTTGGCTTCGCCAATTAGCCAGTTGGACATCACTTTCACTCAATAGTTGACCGATTAAATCCCGAAATGCTTGGACAAATGCCGACAGGGGAATATTGCGATTAAATTGGTCGTATTTACCTTTAATAAAATAGCCATGTTGGCGGGTAATCGGCTTGTGAACTTCATTGACAACCGCCGTTTTGCCAATTCCCGAAAATCCTGCCACCAACATCAATTCCGTCTGTCCTTGACTGACACGAGTAAAGCCATCAAGCAAGGTTTGAACTTCTACCGATCTACCATAAAGATGTTCGGGAATCAGAAATCTGTCGCATAAATCTCGCGATCCTAAGTTAAATCGATCGATTTTCCCCGTCAATTGATATTGATGTAAACACTGTTCCAGATCGTATCTAAGTCCCAATGCACTTTGATAGCGATCTTCCGCATTTTTTGCCATCAGTTTGGCAACTATTTGGGATACTACAGTGGGAAGATCTGGATTGACTCGATCGATTAGAATTGGTTGCTGTGCTAAATGACAATAGATTAATTCAGTAAAATCTTCTGTCTCAAACGGCAATTTGCCCACTAGCAACTCATACAATGTCACTCCCAAGGCATAAAAATCAGTACGATAATCAATCCCCCGATTCATCCGTCCAGTTTGTTCGGGCGAGATGTAAGCTAAAGTACCCTCTAATAAGCTAGGGCTAAGCATTGATTGGGTTTCACGGGGCAAAAGCGAGGCAATACTAAAGTCAATTAGTTTGACTTGCTTGGTGGTGGGATTAATTAGAATATTGGCAGGCTTGATGTCTTTATGGACGATCCGCTGTTGTCCCAATCCGTGGAGAGTGTCGGCAAGCTGAATCGCAATCTCCAAGACATCGGGGCATGATAATGGCTGATTTTGACGATACTCAGTTAAGGATATACCGCCAAAATCTTCCACGATCAGGGCATAACCGCGATGATATTCTTCTAAGCTATAGGTACGAACAACCCCTGGCAGATCGAGATTTTTGGCGATCGC